>NZ_RCOB01000025.1:0-88871 GCF_004307665.1 Pseudomonas sp. Sample_16 | reverse complement strand
GGGATGGCCGCAACCGTGGTGGTTGGGACGGTCGTGACCGTGGTGGCTGGGACAGCAATAACCGGGGCCATGGCGGGCGTAACGACAACTATCGCGGTCGAGGTGACCATAACGGGCGCGGTGATCGGGACGGCCGGGGCAATCACCGCTAATCATTGCGTCTAAGGAGAAAATCTGTGGGAGCAAGTTCGCTCCCACAGTTCGTTCAGAACTGGGAAAGATCCGCCAACGGATGCCGCCCCTCCCAAGCCTTGTGGAAGTGCGCTTCCACCACCGTTTCAGGCACGTTATTGATGTCCGGCCAGTGCCAGTGCGGTTTCTGGTCCTTGTCGATCAACCGCGCGCGTACGCCCTCGCTGAACTCCGGATGCCGGCAGCAGTTGAGGCTTAGCGTGTATTCCATCTGAAAGACTTCGGCCAGTGACAGATGTCGGGCGCGGGCGATCTGTTCCCAGACCAGGTGAGCGGTCAGAGGTGAGCCTTCGCTCATGGTCCGGGCGGCGCGACAGAGCAACGGATCGGCGTCATCACGCAATGGGCTGATCGCCTTCCATGCGCAGCGCACATCACTGACATCCAATAATTCATCGATGCGCTGGCGCCGCGGCAGCCACTGAGGCTCGGGCATTTGCGCAACGGCTTCCTGCTGCAAGGCCTTGAGCAGACTGTTGAGTTGCATCGGCGTCTGTTCCTGCCAGTTCAATTGCAGCAGACCTTCGATCAAATCTGCCTGCTGTTCATCGAGCAGGAAGCGATCGGCCAGGTCCAGATCAATCGCATCGCGCGCATTCATGTGGGCGCCGGTCAGGCCGAGAAACAATCCGAGCTTGCCCGGCAGGCGCGACAGGAACCAACTGGCGCCTACGTCGGGGTACAGGCCGATGGTGATTTCAGGCATGGCCAGTCGACTGCTCGGCGTGACAATACGAATGCTCGCGCCCTGCAGCAGGCCCATGCCGCCGCCGAGCACATAACCATGGCCCCAACAGATCAACGGTTTTGGGTAGGTGTGCAGGCTGAAGTCCAGGCGATATTCCGCTGAGAAGAAGTTCGCGGCCAGAGGCGGCACTTCGCCCGGATGGGCCCGGCAGGCATCTACCAGGCTGCGTACCTCGCCGCCGGCGCAAAAGGCTTTGGCACCGTTGCCACGCAGCAGCACGCAAACGATTTGTGGCTCTTTGGCCCAGGCATCCAGTCGGTCGCGCAAGGCGTTGATCATGGGCAAGGACAGTGCGTTCAGCGACTTTTCGGCATCCAGTGTCGCAACGCCGATGCGGGCGCCGTCAGTGCCAGTGAGTTCTTCGAAGTGCAGATTCATCGTGACCTCGATCGGGAATTTGAGGGTTAAGTATGATCGCTGTGTAGGAAAGTGCCGGATCTGTGTCAGATCAATTGACAAGCGAGGTGTGCTTTCCTAGGGTTCGCCCCATTGTTTTTGCCGGATGTAACCATGACTGCTGACGACCGTATCAAACTCGAACCGAGCTGGAAGGAGGCCCTGCGTGCCGAATTCGACCAGCCCTACATGACGGAGTTGCGAAACTTTCTGCAACAGGAGCGGGCGGCCGGCAAGGAGATCTATCCACCGGGTCCGATGATTTTCAACGCACTCAATTCCACGCCGCTGGACAAGGTCAAAGTCGTGATTCTCGGCCAGGACCCGTACCACGGCCCGGGCCAGGCCCATGGTTTGTGTTTCTCGGTGCAACCGGGCGTACCGGCGCCGCCCTCGCTGGTGAACATCTACAAAGAGTTGAAGCGTGACCTGAACATCGACATCCCCAACCACGGTTATCTACAGAGTTGGGCCGAGCAGGGCGTACTGATGCTCAACACCACCATGACTGTCGAGCGCGCCAACGCCAATGCGCACAAGGACAAGGGCTGGCAGTTTTTCACCGATCGGATCATCGAAGTGGTCAGCCAGCAGCAGCCGCACCTGGTGTTCATGCTGTGGGGCGCTCATGCGCAGAGCAAACAGAAGCTGATCGACGCCACCAAACATCTGGTGTTGACCTCGGTGCACCCGTCTCCGCTGTCGGCCTATCGCGGGTTTCTTGGTTGCGGGCACTTCAGCCGAACCAACAAGTTTCTCGAGCAGAATGGCGAGACGCCGATCGAGTGGCGGTTACCGCCAATTTGATGATTGCCCCACGGGCCCTTGTGGCGAGGGAGCTTGCTCCCGCTGGGCTGCGCAGCAGCCCCTGTCTACATCCAGATTCTATATGCACACCGCATAAGCAGGATCTACGGCTGCTGCGCAGCCGAACGGGAGCAAGCTCCCTCGCCACAGGTCCATCAGTCTGAATCCGGGTTTCGGTTCCAATACTTGAACAACGGCTCCGCCAGAAACAACACAAACAACAACCGCATCACCTGCATCGCCGTCACCAGCGGCACCGACAATTGCAGGGTCTCCGCCGTCAGGCTCATTTCGGCAATCCCGCCCGGCATCATGCCCAACGTCAGCGAACGCAGATCCAGGTGGGTCAGCGCACTCAAGCCCAGTGCCGCTGCCGTGGCGATCAACATGGTCAGCACCGTGCCGATCAAGGTCCGGCCCATGAATGAAGGCGCGCGACGGAAAAACTGCCGGTTGAAGTGACAGCCCAGACCGCTGCCGATCAACCATTGGCCGATCTGGCTGCCGCCGTTGGGCAAGCCGATGTGCAAATCCCAACCGATACTCACCGCCGCACTGACCAGCAACGGTCCGAACAGCCACGGATTGGGTTGACGCAGGCGCTCCCAAATCCAGGCGGCCAACGCTCCTGCGGGAAACAGAATCGCCAGCCAGCGCCAATCGATGCTGCCAGCGTGGGAAATCGGCGCACCGTCGCCCATCAGGTATTTGAACGCTGCCGGGACACACAGTACGACGACCAGCACGCGCAAGCTTTGTCCCGCCGCAACACGGCTGAGCACTGCGCCGTTGCGGGCGCCGAGGTTGACCATCTCCCCGGAGCCGCCCGGCATGCTGGAGAAAAATGCGGTGGCGCGATCTTCACCGGTACGCCGCATCAACCAGACACCGACCACGGCCGACAGGCTGGTCACCAACGCACCAAAGAAAATCAAACCGAAATGACTCAGTACCTGTTCCATCACCACCGGGGTGAAGTGCAGGCCAATACCGATGCCGACGATCCACTGGCCGCACTTGCGTCCGCCAGGGATTTCGGCCAGTTGCCACGGCGTCAGGCAGCGCACGAGGATGATCGCCAGCAACGAGCCGACCATCCACGGCAAAGGCCAGCCGACCTGGCTGGCGAGATAACCGCCCAGCAGGCCGACCAGCGGGGTTCCCCACCAAAGCTTGAAGGGGGACCGATCAGACATCGGCGATAGCGCGTTGCGCAACGGAGCGCTTGCGCCAGATGCGTACAATCGGCACCAGCAACATGACCACGATCAACCCCCAGACACCGACGGTGATACCGCTCGACCAGAGAATATCCAGCGAACCGTTGGAAATCGACAAAGCCCGACGAAGATTCTGCTCCATCAAACCACCGAGGATGAAACCCAGCAAAACCGGCGATAACGGGAAGTCCAGCTTGCGCAGGATGTAACCGAAAATACCGATGCCGATCATCAGGAACAGATCGAAGGTCGTGGCGTGTACGGCGTACACGCCAATGGCGGTGATGATGGCGATCATCGGCACCAGCGCCCAGTTCGGTACGGCAAGGATTTTGGTGAAGATGCGAATCATCGGGATGTTCAGGATCACCAGCATGATGTTGGCGATGAACAAAGAAGCGATCAGGCCCCAGACGATGTCTGGTTGCTGTTGAAACAGCAGCGGGCCGGGCGTGATGTTGTACAGCGATAGCGCGCCAATCATAACTGCCGTGGTGCCCGAGCCGGGAACGCCAAGCGTCAGCATCGGCACCAGAGCACCGCAAGCCTCTGCGCCAATGGCGGTTTCCGGTGCAGCCAGGCCACGCTTGTCGCCTTGACCGAATTTTCCGCCGGGGCCTGCGATGCGTTTCTCGGTCATGTAGGCCACGGCGCTGGCCAGCGTCGCACCAGCCCCCGGCAGCACGCCCATGATGAAGCCGAGCACCCCGCAACGCATGTTCACCCAGAACACCGAAGCGGCTTCCTTGAAGTTGAACAGCATCCGGCCGGTCGCCTGGAAGGCTTCCTGGCCACGGTGGGTTTTTTCCAGCAGCAACAGGATTTCGCTGATGGAGAACAGACCCAGCACCAGCACCACGAATTGAATGCCGTCGGTGAGGTGGATGTTGTCGCCGGTGAACCGGTACACACCGCTGTTGGCATCAATGCCGACGGTCGACAGGAACAGGCCGATCAGCGCCGCGATAAACGTCTTGAGCGGCCGATCACCCGCCATGCCGCCAAGGCAGACAATCGCAAACACCATCAGCACGAAGTATTCCGCGGGGCCGAAGGCGATCGCCCACTTCGCCAGCATCGGCGCGAACACCACCATCCCGCAGGTGGCGATGAAGGCGCCGATGAACGAACTCCATGCCGATAGAGACAAGGCCACTCCGGCCAGACCCTGGCGGGCCATCGGATAGCCATCGAGGGTGGTCATGACGGTCGAGGCTTCGCCCGGAATGTTCAACAGGATCGAACTGATCCGACCGCCATATTCGCAACCCAGGTAAACCGCCGCCAGAAGGATCAGTGCCGACTCTGGTGGCAGACCCAATGCAAACGCGATCGGGATCAGTAGCGCCACCCCGTTGATCGGACCCAGGCCGGGAAGCAGACCGACAACGGTGCCAATCAATGTGCCGCTCAGTGCAGTCACCAGGTTGTAAGGGGTTAGCGCGACACCGAAGCCGTGACTCAAATAACCAAGCGTATCCATATCAGTTCTCCAGAACGTCGAGCAGGCCCAGTGGCAGTGGCACGTCCATGACTTTGTCGAACAGCAGGTACAGGCCGACGCTCATCAAGCTGATGATGACTGCGCCCGGCAACCAGCGTCCGCCGTACAGGCGGGCCAGCGGAATCCCAACCAGCATGCTGCTGAGGATGAAGCCCAACGGTTCGAACAGCCCGGCGAAAACCAGCAGCAACAGCACGCAGACAGCAATCTTGGTCAAGGTCTCGCGATCCATCGGCGGATCTTCATCGGTGTGCTTGATTGGCGAGGGGCGATACACCATGTAAACCAGCGCCAGGCCCATCAGCCCGAGCATCAACAGCGGAAAGGCCCGCGGGCCGATCGGCTCGTAGGAAAAAGGTGCCTGATACGGTAGGGCCATCGCCACCAGGCTCAGGCAGACCAGCAACAGCACCGAAGCAAAAATGCGTTGTAAGAGCATGAGGAACTCCTGTGCCGCGACTCCGCCAAACGGAGTCGCGGCCACTAGACAGAGGCGATCACTGGATCAGGCCGAACTCTTTGGCCAGCACTTTGTAGTCCGCAACTTGCTTCTTCACGTAGGTGTCCAGTTCCGGGCCGGTCATGGCGAACGGGAACAGCTCACGCTGATCGCGCAGCTTGGCGAACTCGGGTGAAGCGAGCAGTTTGTCGAAGGAGTCCTTCCACCAGGCGTAGTCTTCGTCGCTGACTTTCGGCCCCAGGTAGAAACCACGAACCACTGGCCAGACGATGTCGTAGCCTTGTTCGCGAGCGGTAGGAATGTCTTTCATTTCCGGCTCGTCCAGGCGCTTGTCGGAGAACACCGCCAGCAGGCGCATGTCGCCGCTCTGGATGTGCGGCATGGAGTCGGAGATGTCGGTGCTGCCGACCTGGATGTGACCACCGAGCAGGGCGGTGGCGATTTCTCCGCCGCCTTCGAGGGCGACGTAACGCAGGTCACGCGGGTTGATCCCGGCGGCTTTGGCGATCAGCGCGGTTTGCATCCAGTCCTGGCTGCCCACGGTGCCGCCGGAACCGATCACCACTTTGCTCGGATCTTTCTTTAGAGCCTGCACCAGATCGTCGAGCGTCTTGTAGGGCGAATCGCTTTTCACCGCGATGGCACCGTAGCTGGTGCCGACAGCGGCGAGCCAGCGCACATTGGTTTCATCGAAACGCCCGAACTTGCCTTGTGCCAGGTTCAATAGCGAACCACTGGACCATGCCACCAGCGTGCCGGCATCGGCCGGGCGTTGGGCGACCACCGCGTTGTAAGCCACCGCGCCGACACCGCCGGGCATGTAGGTCACACGCATGGGCTTGGTCAGCAGTTTTTCATTGACCAGCGCGCTCTGTGCCAGTTTGCAGGTCAGGTCGAAACCACCACCCGGGGAGGCCGGAGCGATGCATTCCGGACGTTTGGGTTCGGCCATCAGTTGACCGGCGAACAGCATGCAGCTGGCGGCGAGGGCGAGACGGCGCATTGATCGATTCATTTTTGTCTCCACAGGAGTTTTTGTTTTTGGGGATGATTCAGGTGCGGCAGTTACGCGCCGTGCAGCCGGGTTCGACGCTGGCGAAGGTATACGATGGGGAGTGAGCGATGGGGCGGGGCGTGCAAGCCTGATGTTGGTTCGACAACATGATTGGGTACCTCGGTTATTGTTCTTATTGTCGAAAACGCATCGAGGCGTTTTTCGGGAGCTACATTTCAAAGCACGATTGGATGGCAGGCAGACGAAACCATCCGTCGCCCGACTCTAACGGCCCAACCTTTCGCTAACCTTTCAGAAGACTTTCACGGTTGTTCAGGCTTCACAGCGACGGATGCCGCTGTAAACTCCGCGCCAAAGAATGGTGTCGACCATCCCTGAATGAGGAAAAGATCCATGCGTGTTCTGCTCGTCGAAGACCATCTGCAGCTCGCCGAAAGTGTCGCCCAGGCGCTCAAGAGCACCGGTTTGACCGTGGATGTGCTGCACGACGGCGTGGCGGCCGATCTGGCGTTGGGCAGCGAGGAATACGCCATGGCGATCCTCGATGTCGGGTTGCCGCGCATGGACGGCTTCGAAGTCCTCGCACGCTTGCGCGCAAGGGGCAAGAATCTGCCGGTGTTGATGCTGACGGCGCGCAGCGACGTGAAGGATCGGGTGCATGGCCTCAACCTTGGCGCCGATGATTACCTGGCCAAACCGTTCGAGTTGACCGAGCTCGAAGCGCGGGTCAAGGCCCTGCTGCGCCGCAGTGTGCTGGGTGGTGAACGCCTGCAACGCTGCGGCGTGCTGGCCTACGATCTGGAGACCCGGCGCTTCACGCTCGCCGAGGAGCTGCTGACCCTGACCTCGCGCGAGCAAGCTGTGCTTGAGGCACTGATCGCCCGTCCGGGGCGGGTGATGAGCAAGGAGCAACTGGCCTCCCAGGTGTTCGGCCTCGACGAAGAGGCCAGCCCCGACGCCATCGAAATCTATGTGCACCGTTTGCGCAAAAAACTCGACGGCCAACCGGTTGCCATCGTGACCTTCCGCGGCCTCGGCTATTTGCTGGAAAGCCGCGATGCATAAACCCAGCAGTCTGCGCTGGCGGTTGCTGTGGAATCTGGCATTGCTGCTGGTGGTATTGATGCTGGCCAGTGGTTTGAGCGCGTACTGGAACGGTCGCGAGGCCGCCGATACCGCCTATGACCGAACGCTGCTGGCCTCGGCGCGGACCATCGCTGCGGGTCTCTCCGAGCGCGATGGCTCTCTGAGTCTCGACGTGCCCTACGTGGCCCTCGACACCTTCGCCTACGACAGTGCCGGGCGGATTTTCTATTTGGTCAACGATATCCATCAAAACCTGATTTCCGGCTACGAAAACCTTCCGGCTCCTCCGCCCGGAACCCCGCGCACCGATGATTACCCGGCGCTGGCGCGGTTCTATAACGCGACGTATCGGGGGCAGAACGTGCGGGTCGTCAGCCTGCTCAAGGCTGTCAGCGAACCTAACATGAACGGCATGGCGGAAATCCGCGTGGCGGAAACCGATGAAGCGCGGGTAAGCATGGCTCGCAGCCTGGCGGCAGACACTTTGCTGCGTCTGGGCATGTTGGCCGTCGGGGCGCTGATGATCGTCTGGTTCGCGGTGAGCGCCGCACTGCGTCCGCTGGAGCGCTTGCGCACGGCGGTCGAGGAGCGTCAGCCCGATGATCTGCGGCCGTTGCCGCTGGTTGAAGTGCAACACGAATTGTGGCCGTTGGTGCGTGCGCTCAATCACTTTACCGAACGTCTGCGTGGACAATTCGAGCGTCAGGCGCAATTCATTGCCGATGCCGCCCATGAGCTGCGCACCCCGTTGGCGGCGCTCAAGGCGCGGCTTGAGCTGGGCTTGCGTTCGGACGAGCCACAAACCTGGCGCAGCACACTGGAAACCGCGGCGCAGGGCACAGATCGCCTGACTCATCTGGCTAACCAACTGCTCTCGCTGGCGCGGGTCGAAAACGGTGCCCGGGCGATTGCCGAGGGCGGCGCGCAATTGCTCGATCTCAGTCAATTGGCGCGAGAGCTTGGCATGGCCATGGCGCCGCTGGCCCACAAACGCGGCGTAGCGCTGGCGCTGGAGGCGGACGAGCCGGTCTGGTTGCGTGGGGAGCCGACCCTGCTTAACGAGTTGTTGAGCAATCTGGTGGACAACGCACTGGCGCACACGCCGCCGGGCGGCAACGTTATTTTGAGAGTCTCGGCACCAGCGGTACTGGAAGTCGAGGACGATGGCCCCGGAATACCGCTGGCTGAGCGCGAGCGAGTATTCGAACGTTTTTATCGACGCAACCAGCAAGTGGCCGGATCAGGTTTGGGACTGGCGATTGTCGGCGAGATCTGCCGCGCACACCTGGCGCAGATCAGCCTGCATGATGGGGAGCATGCAGGGTTGAAAGTTCGGGTGAGTTTCATTGCCGGGGAGTGATGGCATCTGTTCTGGAGTGTTCGCGGGCAAGCCTCGCTCCTGCAAGACGGTGGAAATCGTGTAGGAGTGAGGCTTGCCCGCGCAGCTTTCAGTAAAACATCGAGCGCGTTTCTTCCAAATCAGCACACATAGCCTTGTTGTCCGGATCGATCCCGAGTTTGACGAAGGCCGGAACGCTGAAAGGATCGATGCGTGAAATCGGGTGATCGGTATCTTTGTGGCAATACAGGCTGGCAACTTGCACCAAGTCGACATAATCGATCTGGGCTGATTGGCGCTTGAAGTTCTGATACAGCAGTGGCACCTGTACCAGCAATTCCGGAAACTCCCAGACCCTCAGAAGTTTGTCGCCGAGCAGCGGATGAATGCGCTCGATCACATGGTTGAGGCTGACCGGATCGGACAACAGTTCGTAGTGGTCTTCGGCATACGTCAGGATCGGCAACACACCGATTTGATGCACCAGTCCGCCAAGGGCTGCCTGATCGGGTTTGAGCTGGGTGTAGCTGCGGCACAGCGCATAACTGACGCCGGCGATTTCCAGGCTCTTGCGCCAGACATCGCGCATTTTCTGTTCCACCACCTCGGAGCGGGCATGGAAAATCTGCTCCATGACCAGGCCAATCGCCAGATTGCTGCTGTAGTTGATGCCCAGGCGGGTGATTGCCGTGTGCAGATCAGTGACTTCCTGGGTTGCGCGTAGCAGCGGGCTGTTGACCACTTTGATCAGGCGCGCCGACAGCGCCGTATCACGGCCGATGACTTTGCTCAAACTGCTGATACTGATTTCCGGGTCTTCAGCGGCCTTGCGAATCTGCAACGCCACTTCCGGTAATGTCGGCAGAACCAGGTCATCGTTATCGATGGCCTCAACCAAATCCTGTTGGACCTTTTCCGCCAGCTCAATCATTTAGTTTCTCTAGGTGTCGCAAAAAAGTACTGCGTTCAACGCTGGATTTCGCGGTCACGGTCCAGTTGATAAGGCAGGTCGAGCAAGTGCAGCGCAGGGCCGTCAATTGCACCCACATGAATATCGCCACCTTCTGCAGCTTCGGCTTGCAATACGGCCAACAGTTCAATGTGGTTTTCGCCACGGGCTGCCAGCACCACTTCACCGATTGAACTGTTGTGACTTGGGGAGAACAGTTGGGTACCGGGCTCAGGCAGGTCGCTGGCATCCAGTTTCACGCGATAGAGTCGACGCTTGAGTTTGCCCAGGTACTGCATCCGGGCAACGATTTCCTGACCGGTGTAACAGCCTTTTTTGAAACTCACGCCACCGACAGCTTGCAGATTGAGCATCTGCGGAATGAACAGCTCGCGGGTACCGGGCATGACCTGGCCGATCCCTGCACGGACCTGGCCCAGCAGCCACTGATTCAAGTCGCTTTCGGCCAGCATGGCGGACAGCTTTCCCTTGATGATGTCGGCTTGATCGGCAGCGACCCAGAGTTCGGCGCGCTCGGGTGAAATGCGAATGGCGATCAAACCGTCGTGACGCACAACACTGTCGGTTTCTGCCGGCAGGTCAAGTCCGAGGCTCTTTATTGCAGCATCGCCATGCTCGATGCCGAAACGAATCCAGGCAGCACTTTCGTCAGTCAGCTTGGACTTGGAGAACACAGCGTATTTTTTCAGGTCCGCCAATTGAGGCTCCAGCAGTTCACTGGCCATGGCCAGCAAGACGCCGTCACCTTCGAGCAGGATACGGAAGCTCGATTGCATCCGGCCTTTCTGGGTGCAGCGCGCGCCGAGGCTGGACTGTGTGTCGCTCAGGTAATTGAGGTTGCAGGTCAATTGGCCTTGCAGGAACTTGCCGGCGTCCGCGCCGCGGACCGCCAGAACACCTTCATGAGACAGCGTGCAGAAAAAAGCAGAATCGGCCATGGGTCATCGCAGGGTTAAAGAGTCTGGGGGACATGATAAGGGGGCGCCTTCGAAATGGGTAGTTCACAAAGGATCGCCGGTGCCCGACCAAAGCCGACTGTTCGGCGAAGCGCGGGGCTGTATACTTGCGGCCTATTTGAGGAGCGCTCCATGGTCGAAGACGTTGAACTGAATCGCCTCTACTGGCACAGCCGCCGCGGCATGCTTGAACTTGACGTGTTGCTGGTGCCGTTTGTGAAAGAGGTTTACGCAAGTCTGAACGAGGTGGATCGTGCGTTGTACGTCCGCTTGCTGGAATGCGAGGATCAGGACATGTTCGGCTGGTTCATGGAGCGCAACGAATCGGAAGATCCGGAGCTTCAGCGCATGGTTCGCATGATCCTGGATCGTGTCCAGCCCAAGTAATTCTTTCGAATGCCGCTGGCATGCCTCGCGGCAGTTGCTGGCGGCTTACGTTTTTGCCCAGTTGTTCGCACTGGGTTCGTTGCTTCTTCTTGAGTTACCGCTCTGGGCCAGTCTGTCGGGTGCGTTGTGCTGCCTGGTCCATGGCATTCGGGTACTGCCACGCCAGATTCTGCTGACACACCCACAAGCGTTTTTGGGCTTGCGTCGCGATGCCGATGGCTGGCAGTTATGGAATCGGGCGGCGGGGTGGCAATCGGTGCAGCTGCGGCCCGATAGTTTGGCACTGCCCTGGGTGGTGGTGCTGCGTTTTCGCCTGCAAGGTGAGCGACGGATCCGGGCCATTTGCGTACCCCGGGATTCGCAGGCGGCGGATATACACCGACGCCTGCGGGTTCGGCTCAAATTCAGTCGGCGTAGGTGGGCGGCACCAGAATAGTGTCCAGCGCCACTGGCAACATGTTCGGATAGTCGAGGGTGTAATGCAGACCGCGACTTTCTTTACGCTCCATGGCTGACAGAATCATCAATTCGGCCACCTGAGCCAGGTTGCGCAACTCGATCAGGTCGCGGCTGACTTTATAGTTGCTGTAGAACTCGACGTGATGAGGCTAAACCCAATGGATACAGGGGTTTCAGCCAATGACCATCCGCAAACGCTCCCAAAGTGGGACAAACCTGTTACAAACTGCCCTCGCCAAGCCGTACCACTATCGCCGGTCTGGTCGCTATTACCTTCGCCTTCGCCCTCAAGGCGCCACTAAAGGCTTCTTCACGCTATCGCTTAGAACCACCGACAAGGCCACTGCAATGACCATCTCTCAAGAAATCCTCCAGACCCTCAAGGCCTTCCAGTTTGATAACCCAGCGGCCACTTGGGATGAACTCCGTGAGCGTCTGATCGACATTGCTGAGAGTTGCTTAACGATGGCCCACGGGGATGGCTCATTGGTGGCCTACGAGATGATCCACGATGAGCAGCATCAAGCTCTACGTGAGGCCAGCGCCAAGCTGCCATTGAGCGTCAATCAGCAAAGGGCCGTGAGCAAAGCATTGGAGATCCTTGAGGCTGCTCAGGAGCGCTTGGAGGGCAGGCCGGGGAAGTTGGTCGAGATCATAAGGGACCTCCAGAGTGAGTCTTGTAGCACGTCTGTGGCCCCTTCTCTGTCTCTATCTGTATTGCCGTCTGAGCCGCTGACCTTCAAGGCTCTCTCAGGGCTCTATATGGATGAGCATAAGGAACATGCGGGGGCTAATACCATACGAGACGTGAAGTCATCCTGTAAGACCATCGCTGAGATCCTCGGTGACTTGGACCTGAAGACCCACACGCGGGAGGACATGAAGAACCTTCGTGCCAAGCTCCTTGAGGGACGCAAGCCTTTGACGGTGGCGAAGATCCTGACGACGCTATCAACGGTGATGAAGTGGGCCGTGAACAACGACTATCTCACCAAAGCTCTGACAGATGGTCTCAAGCCAACCAAGGGCACTGATAGCTCCCGTGAAGCGTTCTCTCAGGATCAGGTGAAGGCCCTCATGGCCCACGCCAAGACGCTTCCGGTGGACTCATGGCAGCGCTGGGCATTGTCCCTCGGGGTCATCGCTGGCACCCGTATCGAGGAGCTGAGGCAGTTAACAAAGGCTGACGTTAAGCAGGTTGGGGGTGTCTGGGTCATCGACATTAATAGGGACGATGGTAAGACAGCCAAGACCAAGAATGCGCTTCGTGTCATACCGCTGACCGATGGGGCCTATGGGTTTGATCTTCAGGCATTCCGTGAGTTTGTCGATAGTGCCGACTCAAAGCTGTTCAAGCTGGGAGCAGGTCAGTTCTCTGCGGTTCTCAATGGAGCCCTTCGGGATGCCTTGAGCTTGAATGCTGACAGGACCCAAACCTTCCATTCGCTACGGCACTCGCTGGCTGGCGCGATGAAGGCCGCTGAGGTTCCTGTGGGGACCGCTGAGTCGATCTTAGGACATGCCTCGGGTTCGATCAGCTATGACCTATACGGGGCCGGGAGTGCAGTTGAGATTGGGCGAATGGCTGAGGCACTGAAGACAGCACTATTGCGGTAGCTGACTCGCAACGAGCCACCATATACTGGCCTTTCAATTCTACGGAAGGCCATTCATGGAACGATTAGGTGATTACTTTTTGACCGCTGCCTCTTGGATTCTCAGCTTCGCGGCACTTTATGGCATGTGGAAGTTAGTAGCGTTCCTTGGACCGAAGCTGTCCTTGATGCTGGGCCTATAGCGCAATTTCATGGGCATCGAATTGGATGTCCTCGTAGGTCACCCTGAGCATGACCTGTTGTTTGTGGCTACTCAGATTGTTAAGGCTGCTGGGTTGAAGAATCCAGCGTCCGCAATCAATGAGTATCGCCGCCTAAAGATCCACACTGAAACACCGGGCTGCGCACTGGGGACACTGATACGGGAATCCAATATCAGTCTCCCATTGGATGTTCTGGGCCGAGCCATGCGGATGACCTCAACGATGTTTGATGAGTCACACGCCTATCAAATCCTAATGAGAGGCCGGTCGCCTCAGTCCGAGCCGTTCCGCAAGTGGGTCACTGAGGAAGTCCTCCCGACCATCCGCAAGACCGGCTCCTACAACGCTGAAGAGTCCGCAAACCCAATCGCAATTGGCCTCATGGATGAACTCAAGGCGCTCCGTGGCGCGTTCCTATGTGAAATCTAAACGACTCGCTGGGTCCTGGCCCTGCTGCGTGAGCGTAGGAGCGTGCGCGTAGAAAACCTCAAGTGCCCTGAAGGCCCGTGTTTTGTTGGACTTGGCGGTTGGTGTCGTAAAAGCCCTCACTATTGCCACAGCGTCGTGGCGATAGAAGAGGACCATTCCATGACCAGCCTAACCATTCCCGGACCGTATCACCGCCACGTTGATTATGAGTCCGGCCAGATTTTCCACGTTGACCCGATCACAGGCGCGATCATCGCCCGTAATGACATCGTTCTACCCAAGAGCCGTAAAGCCGAGTTCCAAGCATGGTCGGCTGAGCGCCGTGCTGATGAGGGCCTCCTTGAGGACCACGCTAAGGCCGCTGCGCCATCGGTAAAGGACAACTTGACCGGTATCCCTGAGGTCTCCCCTAAGGCCACTCTTGGGCGTCCAAAGACAATCTACAACAACCCATCGGCTGCCTTTATGCCGTTCCTTACGGTTCCCGATCCGCTGCCTTGGGTAGACGACATCATCCACGGTTCAATCCTGACCAGTGCAGGGACAAGCAACGGGAAGATCAACGTGAAGACCCGAGCGGTTATCGGTGCGTTGTTCCTTTCGGAAATCTCAGCGGAAGCCTGCCAGACCAGTGAGTACACCTTGCGTACCGCCCAGCGCATCGCCAAGGCTGCCCGACATGCTGCTCACGGGATCGCTTCCTATATCGAGCGACACCCAGCGCTGAAGGCTGAGCTTGAGGCTGAGTTGGTTGTGGAGGCTCTATTCCGGTCGTCTCAGACTTAACGCCGGATAATAGAGAAAAACTTTTAGACGACCATTCAGCTTATCGACACCGGATCGTCCAGCTTAACGACCCGCCCCAGAGGTAGAGGGTAATTGTTAATTACAACCCTCATCGAAAAGGGATCTTAAAGAACAACCTCAAAGGAGAACTCACATGACCTCTAACATCACCTGTCGAGCAACCTCAATGCTCACTGAAGACGACTTAGCCACCTTGTCTCTGGTCTTCCCAGCACCTTCACGACCTCAACTGATTGAGCTTCGTAGAGTCCTGAAGAATCAAAGCGCATCCTTTAGGACCTACAGTTCCGGGGTCGTCACCTTCGACACTGATGCCATGCTCAAAGAGGTCGCCTTTAAGCTGTCCTCAAAGACTGCCGAACGGGTCGCCAATCTGGTCGCCCATGGTGTCTGCCTTCAGGCTATCGCTACGACGCCCTTGAAGATCCCCTTGACGGGAACTGATCCAATATCGCTCAGGGTTTAAGGTCTCCGTCAAGGTGTCGTTAAAAACCCTCACTATTGGGACAGACACCTAATCCGATAAAAAGATTCTCTCCCCGCTACAGCGACCGTCGCCACGGTTGTCCTTTCGATGCCTCTCAGGCTTGCCATGTCCTGATCCAGCATTAGCCACACAACCCAATCAAGAACCTATTCGTCAGTCTTGGAAGATGCCCATGCGGCTCCCTCCTTGCCGTCTTGTCGTGCGCGTCTATGGCGCCAAGGCTGAACGAATGGGTCACCTCAAAGGAGATCCAACATCATGCAAATCAACATCACAAATGTCCTGAAAGATGAAGTGACTGTATCCGGCCAGACCCTGAGCCGTGAGTACGTCGAGAACATCATGCTGCCCATGCTGGTTGCTCAATGCGGCACCGTATTGGGCCGTAAGTTCGAGATCGTTAAGGCGTTCGATGAGGCCAATCTGTCGCTCTCAGCGATTCCCGATGTCGCCCGAGAGTACCGCCAAGACCAGCATGCAAAGGCCGCTGAGCGAGCACGTCAGCAACGTGAGGCCAATGCCCATGCTGAGCGTCTTCGTGAAGCTACGCCCCGTGAGCTGGCCCAAGCGAAGGCCGACAGAGAGGAACGAGCGGCAGCTCACCGTGCCCACGCTCAGAAAATCTTAGCCTCCCGATCCCGTAACTCTGGCTGGTAACAGCACCCTCGACACCACATCACTATCTAATTAAGGAGAAACATTCCCATGAAACTGACTAACCAATACATCGCACCAACAAAAGACAACGTTAAGCAACTGACCTCGACCTACGAAAATGGCAGCACTATCCAGTTCTCAACCGGGTCTATCCGCCCTGAGGACTTGGCAGCTACCGATGTGTCCGTCTACGTGGAAGCCCTGACCGAGGGCCTCAGCGAATTCCTCAACAGCGATGAGTGGCGTGAGGCTGCCATGGAGGCAACCCCTTGTGAGTTCCGCCCGGCTGGCTCTGAGGCCAGTGGTCAACAGATCATCACCATGGCAGACCGCACCGTCATCTTTGACCCTCGTAAGAACTGGGACAACCAGACCATCTCGAAGGGGGCAGTCCTGGCTGGGTCTGTGATCTTCACTGAGCCGACCAATCAGGCACTGCTGATTAGCAAGCGCTTCACCATCCTTGACCACAACCTCATGGCTGGCTTCACAGAGGGCTCCATGAACCAGACCGCTGACAAGCTTTTGCGGGACATCGAGTATGAGGCCGCTGGGAGCATCGCTAAGATTCTTTCGACCGCCCCAAGCACCGAGAACTTCTCTGTGGCTAAGCCAACCGGCAAGCCTGTAGAGATCGCTGAGGACCTTATCGACATCTTGACGACCCACGTAAACCAGACCGTAGGCACGACCCTTGAGGACTTCGTGGTCCTGCTGCCTGCGACCCTTCTGGCCGTTCTGGAGCGTGCTGCTCAGCGTGCCGGTGTCGAGGATATTGAGGCTCTGATCGGCACCTCTGTGCAACCTTACAGCGGCACTGATTACGGTCTGTTCATGCTGCCTAAGATGTTCACCTCACTGAGCTACCGTGAAGGCCGTAACGGTGACGTGTGGAAGATCGAAGCGACCCGCAAGGGAGGCATCCAAGGTTGGGACGTAGAGATCATGGCTGTCGTGGACATCGTGGCTAACGGCAAGGTCCGTGTGAAGCTGACCGCTGATGGTCTCCAGACCGAGACTGTGGCCTTCCCGATGATTACCCGCATTACGCTGACCGTTTGATCGTAAAGAGCCCCGTAAGGCCGACCCGAGAGGGATCGGCAGGGGCCTCGCTTCAACCCTTCGCCCACGCACGGGCATTCAATCCACAGTTCTTCTGTTCGCCCTTTGAGGCCACGCCAGCACCCTTGTCGGGGTCTGTGGGCTGGTCCGTGGGTGCGACTCAGAGGGCGAACAAAAGGAAATCGACACTATGAACATGAACAACACCCTGCTGCCTATCGTCATCGACGGCAATACCTTCACCGCCAATCAAGACCGCATGTGGAACCTCAACGAGGCTCATCGTGAGCTTGGCCTACCAGACACCAAGGCTCCGTCACAATGGCGTAACGCTGTCGCGGATGAGCTACGAGCTTCTGCAAATTTGCAGATCATCGACAAGGTAGGGACGCTTGCCACCGAAGCCGGAACCATCGCCTATGCCATGTGGGTCTCGACTGACTTCTACCTGATGGTTGTCCATGCTTTCGTTGCCATGCGTAACCACGCTGTAAGCGAGCTTCGCCATAAGGATGCCCTTTTAGACGCCAACATGCCCAAGGCTTCGACCCTCGACATGAAAGCCCGAGGCGCTGGTCTGACATGGACTGAGGCTTGCCGTGTGGCTGGTATCCAACAACCACGCCTTGCCCTTGAGGCTTTGGTCTCCGTGGGTGTCTTTATGTACCCCGTGGACAACTTTGGAACCCGTGAGGGCTCACCTCGACCACCTAAGTCCGGCTTCTCGGCAGGCGCTTTCGTTAAGGTCTCCTCGGACTTTGGTAATCGTGAAGGCTGGCGAGTGAAGCCGAGCGGTCTGGATTGGCTCCGAAGCAAGGCCGAGAAGATCAACCTAAAGGTGGCCGAAGTGAAAGCCCTTAAGGACAAGGCCCAGCGGGATGCCAAGGCCCGACTCAAGGAGAGCCTCAAAGCATCATCCCCGGACTTCTGAGTCCACCACCATCCCAAAAGGAGAACCCAATGGACACCCTACAGGCTGCCTATCTGGTCTGTGTGGCTGTTCATCTGGCCCTTTGGCTGTATGGGCACCTCAAGGGACCTTAACGAGAATCTGACAGAAAAATCTGATAGACCACCTCATTGCTTAACACCGCGCAGGTTCCCCCGTGCGGCCTCGCTCAGGTCCTCGTAGGTGCGCGATAAGGACCCCTCACAGGCGGACGATAAGGACCCCAGCGATGGGACAAAGATGGCCCAAAGCTGTTACAAAACGGGTCCTCAGCGTGCTACGCTCAGGGTTCCTAACGTGCCTCATTAGGTCGGTGTAAGGATCGTATCCTTCGCTTCTGGCAGCATCTTCGGATAGTCCAAAGTGTAGTGCAGACCCCGAGATTCCTTGCGTTCCATGGCAGACCGGATCATCAGTTCGGCTACCTGAGCAAGGTTCCTCAATTCAATCAGGTCTCTGCTCACTCGGTAGTTGCTGTAGAACTCGTCGATTTCATCGAGCAGCAACCGCACCCGGTGTTGGGCCCGTTGCAGACGCTTGTTGGTGCGCACAATGCCGACGTAGTCCCACATGAACCGACGCAACTCATCCCAGTTGTGCGCAATGATCACGTCTTCATCGGAATCCGTTACCTGGCTCGCATCCCAGGCGGGCAGGGCGATGGGGGCAGAAATCTGCGGCAACTGCTCAATGATGTCCGCAGCCGCCGAGCGCGCGTAGACAAAGCACTCCAGCAGCGAGTTGCTGGCCATGCGGTTGGCGCCATGCAGGCCGGTGAAGCTGGTTTCGCCAATCGCGTACAGCCCGGGTACGTCGGTGCGACCTTGCTGGTCGACCATAACGCCGCCGCAGGTGTAATGCGCGGCCGGAACCACCGGGATCGGTTGCTTGGTGATGTCGATGGAAAATTCCAGGCAACGCTCGTAGACAGTCGGGAAGTGCGTCTTGATGAAGTCTTCTGATTTGTGGCTGATGTCCAGGTATACGCAGTCAATGCCCAGGCGTTTCATCTCATGGTCGATGGCCCGTGCGACGATGTCCCGGGGCGCCAATTCGGCGCGGGGATCGAATCGCTGCATGAAGCGTTCGCCATTAGGCAGCTTCAAATGCGCGCCTTCGCCGCGAAGGGCTTCGGTGATCAGGAAACTCTTGGCCTGCGGGTGGTACAGACAAGTCGGGTGGAACTGGTTGAATTCCAGGTTCGCCACCCGGCATCCCGAGCGCCAGGCCATGGCAATGCCATCACCACAGGCACCATCGGGGTTGCTGGTATAAAGGTAGACCTTGGCTGCGCCACCGGACGCGAGGATCACGAAACGGGCGCCATAGGTATCGACTTCTCCGGTACCACGATTGAGCACGTAAGCGCCCAGGCAACGGTCGCCTTCAAGGCCCAGGCGTTTTTCGGTGATCAGATCGACGGCGACGCGCTGTTCCAGCAGTTCGATGTTCGGCCGTTGCCTGGCCTGGGTCAGCAAGGTTCTGAAAATCGCCGCACCGGTAGCATCGGCGGCGTGGATGATACGTCGATGACTGTGTCCACCTTCGCGGGTCAGATGGAACTCGAATCCGCCGTCCTCAACAGTCGATTGCTCATCACGAGTAAAGGGTACGCCTTGGTCGATCAGCCATTGAATCGCCTCTTTACTGTGCTCGACAGTGAAGCGTACGGCGTCTTCGTGACACAAGCCGCCCCCGGCATTCAGGGTGTCATCGACATGGGACTCGACGGTATCGGTGTCATCCAGTACCGCAGCGACACCGCCCTGCGCCCAGAATGTCGAGCCATTGGCGAGGTCGCCTTTGCTCAGGACAGCGATGCGCAAATGACCGGGCAAGGTCAGCGCCAGGCTCAAGCCGGCAGCACCGCTGCCAATTACCAGAACATCGTGTTGAAACTGTTGGCTCATTTCAGGATTCCGCTCAAAGCGACCCGGGTCAGGGAGGCGCTGGACAACTGGACAGGCGAGTCAGGTTCGCGAACAGCCCACTAGTATATAGAGGGGGGGATCGGCACAATAGCCGAGCCTATATGGCATTGTGAAACTACTGTGATGGAAAAGAGCTGACGCTTCGTCGGATGTTTTTTTGGTCGATTTGGCGACAACTGAACTGTATCGTGGATTTAACAGTCTTTTTCGCCGCACGGTCGCACAATGTCGGTTCATGCAGCTATAAATATTTGGAACTTTTGCCAAAGGCCCAAGATCAATAGACGGTTGCCTGATTCAAGGGACAGTGTCGGCTTCAGCGCGGGATCTGCTTTGGATCCTTGCCGGCGAAACCGATGACAAGATTATTCGCGCAGCCGGGGAATCTCGCGCTGCGTTTTTCGTGCGTGCCGATCAGAGCCCGCAGGAAACTTGCCTGGAGGGGGAGAACTTTTGCGAAAAGCCCGAGTCTATGTTTGCAAGTCCGGACGTTTAGTTGTGCAAGCCTCCTTCGAGCTTATCGAGGAGTGTTCATGCTAACCCAGGAAGAGGATCAGCAGCTGGTCGAACGCGTTCAACGCGGCGACAAGCGAGCGTTCGATCTGCTAGTGCTGAAATACCAGCACAAAATTCTCGGGTTGATCGTGCGTTTTGTGCACGACACCCATGAAGCCCAGGATGTGGCACAGGAAGCCTTTATCAAGGCCTACCGTGCACTAGGAAATTTTCGCGGAGACAGCGCGTTTTATACGTGGCTTTACCGCATCGCCATCAACACGGCGAAGAACTATCTGGTTTCACGCGGCCGCCGGCCGCCGGATAGCGATGTCAGTTCCGAGGATGCAGAGTTCTACGATGGCGATCATGGCCTCAAGGATCTCGAGTCGCCAGAACGGGCTTTGCTGCGGGATGAGATCGAAGGCACCGTCCATCGAACCATTCAGCAACTGCCGGAAGATTTGCGTACGGCTTTAACTTTACGTGAATTCGATGGTCTGAGTTACGAGGACATTGCGAGCGTCATGCAATGTCCGGTGGGCACCGTGCGCTCCCGGATCTTCCGCGCCCGGGAGGCCATCGATAAAGCCCTGCAGCCGTTGTTGCAGGAAAACTAAAGACAGCGGCGACAGCCAAGAGAGGAACGCCATGAGTCGTGAAGCCCTGCAGGAATCGCTGTCCGCAGTGATGGATAACGAAGCGGACGAATTGGAATTGCGTCGGGTACTCAGTGCCTGTGACGATGTTGAAACTCGTGAAACGTGGGCTCGTTATCAGATCGCTCGGGCAGCAATGCACAAGGATCTGCTGCTTCCACGTCTGGACATTGCTGCGGCCGTTTCGGCAGCCCTGGCTGACGAAGCCGTACCGGCAAAAGCCACTCGTGGTCCATGGCGCAGCCTGGGTCGTCTGGCTGTCGCTGCTTCGGTAACGGTTGCCGTACTGGCGGGCGTTCGCCTGTACAACCAGGACGAGATCGCCGGTGTCGAACTGGCTCAACAGTCCAGCCAACAGAATCTGGCCGCTCCTCAAGTCAAGGGCCCGGCTGTTCTGGCAGGCTACAATGAGAGTTCGGAAGCCACTGGTCCAATGGCCAACGGCGTATTGCAGGGTCAGCCAGGCTGGCACGATCAGCGTCTGCCAAGCTATCTGCGCCAACATGCTCAACAGGCTGCATTGAAGGGCACTGAGAGCGCTCTGCCTTACGCTCGTGCCGCAAGCCTGGAAAACCGTTAAGGAGGATCATGCGCGCCAAACCTCTACTTTCGCTTCTGCTCGGTGGCTGGTTCGTTGTTCCAGCCCACGCCGATGAAGCCCAGGACTGGTTGACCCGTCTTGGTCAGGCCGAGCAACAGCAAAGCTTCTTCGGTACCTTCGTCTACGAGCGTAACGGTAGTTTTTCTACCCATAACATCTGGCACCGCGTCCATGATGGAAAAGTCCGCGAGCGTTTACTCCAGCTCGACGGATCGGCTCAGGAGGTTGTGCGCGTTGATGGTCAGACACAATGTGTCAGCGGCACCCTGATAGCAGGGCTTGGGGACTCTCCCAATTCCGCCGCTCGTGCACTTGATCCACAAAAGCTCAAGAATTGGTATGACCTTGCGGTTATCGGCAAGTCGCGTGTTGCCGGGCGTTCAGCGGTAATTGTGTCTTTGACGCCTCGCGACCAGCACCGCTACGGTTTTGAGTTGCACCTGGACAAGGAAACCGGGCTGCCACTCAAGTCGTTGTTGCTCGATGACAAGGGGCGCCTGCTTGAGCGATTCCAGTTCACGCAACTGGACACCGCTGATGTTCCGTCCGATCGCGATTTGCAGCCCGGCAGCGATTGTAAGGCGGTCAACCTCGACAGTGACAAGGCTTCGGCGGTGAAGACAGCCCAGGCCTGGCATTCAGACTGGTTGCCACCCGGATTCGAGCTGACCAGCAGCACGGTACGCAAGGATCCCGAGACCAAAACCCAGGTCAATAGCCTGATGTATGACGATGGTCTGGCGCGTTTTTCTGTATTCCTTGAGCCATTGAACGGCGCTGCCGTCACTGATACCCGCACTCAGTTGGGGCCAACGGTGGCTGTATCCCGGCGATTGACCACTGCGCAAGGTGAAATGATGGTGACGGTAGTGGGTGAAATTCCGGTCGGCACCGCTGAACGGATAGCCTTGTCCATGCGCAACGACGCCACTGCAACCAAGCAGTGAGCTGCAGTCGAAATGTTTCGTGAGCATTTCAGTTTGCAAATCCCCCCAAAATTTTTTATAGGTCAGAGCCCCTCGGCTCTGGCCTTGTTTGTTGTTCCCGGAACAAAAATACCGGCGTATCTTTCTCGGTGTTCCTTGATCCATATCGCTTAACCATGCTCGTCGTAACGGGAGCCGTATGTCGATACCACGCTTGAAGACTTATCTTTCCATTTTTGCCACCGTGCTGGTGCTCGGTCAGTCGGTCGCTGCACAAGCAGTCGAATTGCCTGACTTTACGCAACTGGTTGAACAGGCGTCGCCCGCGGTCGTGAACATCAGTACCACGCAGAAGCTGCCGGATCGTAAAGTGAACCAGCAGATGCCTGACCTTGAAGGCTTGCCGCCAATGCTGCGCGAATTCTTCGAGCGCGGCATGCCGCCGCAACCGCGATCGCCGCGCGGCGATCGTCAGCGCGAAGCCCAATCCCTGGGTTCGGGTTTCATTATCTCGCCAGATGGCTACATTCTGACCAACAACCATGTGATCGCTGACGCTGACGAAATTCTTGTGCGTCTTGCCGATCGCAGTGAAATGAAAGCCAAACTGGTCGGTACTGATCCTCGCTCCGACGTGGCGTTGCTGAAAATCGAAGGCAAGGATCTGCCGGTTCTCAAACTCGGCAAATCCCAGGATCTGAAGGCCGGTCAATGGGTTGTGGCGATCGGTTCGCCGTTCGGTTTTGACCACACCGTCACTCAAGGCATCGTCAGCGCCGTCGGTCGTAGCCTGCCGAATGAAAACTATGTGCCGTTCATTCAGACCGACGTGCCGATCAACCCGGGCAACTCCGGTGGCCCGTTGTTCAACCTCAACGGGGAAGTGGTTGGCATCAACTCACAGATCTACACCCGTTCCGGTGGTTTCATGGGCGTGTCGTTCGCGATTCCAATCGACGTGGCCATGGACGTTTCCAATCAGCTCAAAAGTGGCGGCAAAGTCAGCCGTGGCTGGTTGGGTGTGGTGATTCAGGAAGTGAACAAGGATCTGGCCGAGTCGTTCGGCCTGGAAAAACCGGCCGGTGCGCTGGTTGCCCAGATCCAGGATGACGGTCCGGCTGCCAAGGGTGGTCTGCAGGTGGGTGATGTGATTCTGAGCATGAACGGTCAGCCGATCGTCATGTCCGCCGATCTGCCGCATCTGGTGGGTGCACTGAAATCGGGGTCCAAGGCTAATCTGGAAGTGATCCGCGAGGGTAAGCGCAAGAACGTCGAACTGACGGTCGGAGCCATTCCTGATGAAGACAAGGAACTCGATGCATTGCCGAAGTCTGGTGCAGAGAGCAGCAGCAATCGCCTGGGTGTGTCGGTTGTCGAGTTGACCGCGGAACAGAAGAAAACCTACGACCTCAAAAGTGGCGTGGTGATCAAGGAAGTGCAGGAAGGTCCTGCCTCGATGATCGGTCTGCAACCGGGTGATGTCATTACTCACCTGAACAACCAGGCGATCGAGTCCACCAAGCAATTCACTGACATCGCCAAGGCGCTGCCGAAGAATCGTTCGGTGTCGATGCGTGTATTGCGTCAGGGGCGCGCCAGCTTCATCACCTTCAAACTGGCTGAATAAACCGGTTGCAGGTTGAACAAAAAAACCGCCTCGAAAGAGGCGGTTTTTTTATGCGGGTTTCAAATTATCCCATCATGTCCTTGATCATGCGCTCCTGCTCCATCAGCTCTCGCTGGCGGGCATCGATGCGTGACGACAGTGGGAAGTTGGTGCCAGCCTTGCGCTTGGCGAAGTCCAGTTGCTGGATAGCCTGGCGGTAGTCGCCGACCAGCGCGAAGTATTCGGCCCGTGCCTGATGCAGGCCGATGATGTTGCCCGACAAGCCGCGCGTTTCTGCCACCTGATACCACACGTCCGGATCGTCCGGGCGTGACTTGAGCAGGCCTTCCAGCGCTTTTTCGGCGTCCGCGGCGCGGTTTTGTTTCAGCAGCAGATCGACACGCACCTGGTTCAGTGGATAGTTGCCGGGGTATTGAGTCAGCATCCGGTCAACCCGCGTTTGCGCGTCGGCCAGCCGATTGTTGGTGATATCCAGATCAATCTGCGCGAGGTTGTAGATGATCTCGTTTGGCGCCTTGGCCAACAACAGCTTGAGATTTTCCCGTGCCTCGTTCAATTGGCCGCCCTTGACTTGGGCGATGGCCAGGCCGTAGCGAGCTACATCGCTTTTCGGGTTTTCATCCAGCTGGGCACGGAAGCGCTTGGCACCCAAACCTGGCGTTTCCTCATAGATCAATTGAACGCGAGCGCGAATCAATTGATAACGCAAGGTGTCTTCGATACCACCCTGTGGCGCCTGTTCGGCGCGGTTGCGGGTGTCCGCGATCCGCGATTCAGTAACCGGGTGAGTCAGCAGGAATTCCGGTGGCTTGGCATCAAAACGGTACTGCCGCCCCAGGCGCTCAAACATGGAGGGCATCGAGCGCGGATCGTATCCGGCTTTTTCCAGGTTGAGGATGCCGATACGGTCGGCTTCCTGTTCGTTCTGGCGAGAGAAGCGCCGTTGTTCCTGGATCGCCGCCGCCTGCGTACCCGCAATGGCCGCGATCCCGGCATCACCGGCACCGGCTGCGGCAATCACGATACCGGCCAGCAGCGCGGCCATCATCGGCACTTGCATGCGTTGTTGTGCTTCAACGCCACGGGCAAAGTGGCGCTGCGACAAGTGAGCCAGTTCGTGCGCCAGTACCGAAGCGTATTCGCCTTCGCTCTGGGCGTTGAGGAACAAACCACCGTTGACCCCGACAATGCCGCCGGGTGCTGCGAAAGCGTTAAGTTGTGGACTGTTGATCAGGATGAACTCAAGACGCCGGTCATTGACCTGGCTGGTTTCGACAAGGCGATAAACGCTGGATTCGACGTAGTCCTTGAGTTGCGGGTCGTTGAGTTGTGACACCTGGCTGCGCAAAAGCGCAAGCCAGGCGCGGCCCAGCTGGTATTCCTGCTGCGGCGAGACAATGGCAGAACTGGCGTCGCCGAGTGACGGCAGGTCGTCGGCGAAGCCCGGTGAGGCGAGCAGGCAAGCGAGCGTCAGCAGGGTAGGGCGCAAAAAAGTCATGCACAAAGCCTTAGTCGACAAAGAGCTTACTGTAGCCGGACACCAGCCCTGCGACCAGATATTCTAGGCAACTCGACTACCCGACCCGGAGTGATGCAATGATCGATGCTGTAGCCCATGACGTTGAGCTGGACGCCAGCGGCCTGAATTGTCCGTTGCCGTTGCTCAAGGCCAAGATGGAACTCAATCGGATGGCCAGTGGCGCGATACTCAAGGTCATTGCCACCGATGCGGGCTCGCAGCGCGACTTTCGCACCTTTGCCCGATTGGCCGGTCATACGCTGCTTCGTGAAGAAGACGAGGCGGGCGTTTACCGTTACTGGTTGAAAAAAGCCTGAAACCTGCGGCATTTGTTCTTAAGGATTATTGATGTTCAAAGTGTTACGCGACTGGATTCAGCGCTATTTCTCGGATGAAGAAGCAGTGGTGTTGGCGGTACTGCTGTTTCTTGCGTTCACTGCGGTCCTCACCCTGGGCGGCATGCTGGCGCCAGTGCTGGCCGGGATGGTGCTGGCCTACCTGATGCAAGGGTTGGTGGTGGCGCTCGAACGGATGCGCGTGCCGGGCTGGGTGGCGGTGGGGCTGGTTTTTGCCTTGTTCATGGGGGTGCTGCTGGTATTCATCGTGGTGGTCGTGCCGCTGCTTTGGCATCAATTGATCACGTTGTTCAATGAATTGCCGGGCATGCTCGCCAAGTGGCAATCGCTATTGTTGTTATTGCCCGAGCGTTACCCGCATCTGGTATCCGACGAGCAGGTGCTGCGGGCCATCGAAGCGGCGCGGGGCGAGATAGGAAAATTTGGCCAGTGGGCACTGACGTTCTCGCTATCGAGCCTGCCGTTGCTCGTGAATATCATGATCTACCTGGTCCTGGTGCCGATCCTGGTGTTCTTCTTTCTGAAGGATAGAGCCATGATCGGCCAGTGGGTGCGTGGCTACTTGCCACGCGAGCGGGCATTGATCACCCGGGTCGCCCATGACATGAACCGACAGATCGCCAACTACATTCGCGGCAAGGTCATCGAGATTTTCATTTGCGGTGGCGTGACCTACATCGCCTTCGTTGTTTTGGAACTCAACTACGCGGCGCTGTTGGCATTGCTGGTGGGAATTTCGGTAGTGGTGCCTTATGTCGGCGCCGTGGTGGTGACCGTGCCGGTGTTTCTGATTGCACTGTTCCAGTGGGGCTGGAGCGATGAATTCATCTACTTGATGGCGGTGTACGGGATCATCCAGACGCTGGATGGCAACGTACTGGTGCCGCTGCTGTTCTCCGAGGCAGTCAACTTGCACCCGGTGGCGATCATCTGTGCAGTGCTGCTGTTTGGCGGGCTGTGGGGGTTCTGGGGGGGGTTCTTTGCCATTCCCCTGGCGACACTGTTCAAGGCGGTGCTGGACGCGTGGCCGCGCAAGGAGCCGGTCGTGGCGCCACTGCTGTAGATTGTGGTGAAACGAAAAAAGATCGCAACCTGCGGCAGCTCCTGCGGGATTGGGTTCGATGCGCAGAAACGGCGACGAACTCTATTCTTGCAGGACCATGGGCTGCGATCTTTTTGGTATCAGGCCTTGTTCAGCGCCTGAGCGGCAGCCAGCACGGCATCAACATGCCCCGGCACTTTCACGCCGCGCCATTCCTGACGCAAGACGCCATCCTTGTCGATCAGGAATGTACTGCGATCCACGCCCATGTATTCCTTGCCGTAAAGCTTCTTCAGCTTGATCACGTCGAACAGCTGGCAAAGCGCTTCTTCCTTGTCGCTGATCAGCTCGAACGTGAACGCCTGCTTCGCCTTGAAGTTCTCGTGGGACTTCAGGCTGTCGCGAGAAACCCCGAACACTTCGGTATTGGCGGCTTTGAAAGCCTGCAGTTGATCGCGAAAGCCCTGACCCTGGGTCGTGCAGCCCGGTGTGCTGTCCTTTGGATAGAAGTAGATCACCACTTGCTTGCCTTTGAGGTTCGCCAGGCTGACGGTCTGCCCGCTGGTGGCGGGTGCTTCGAAGTCGGCAACCGGTTGGTCGATGGCAACGGCCATGAAAAGCTTCCTTACATTGGGTTCTGTGGGCGCCACGGTTCGATCAGGGCATCCAGGTTCAGCGCGTCGGCGAAGTCCAGGAACTGATCGCGCAGCCAGCTGATTTGCACGCCGGCCGGCAACGTCACGGTAAATGTGGCATTGAGCATGGTCCCGCCGGTCTGCGGTGCCTGATACGTGTCGCAGGTCAGGTTTTCCAGCTCGACGTTGTGATCCATGAAGAACTGGCACAACTCGTTGATGATGTCGGAACGGTAGGCCGAACTGACATAAGCAACATAAGGCAGGGCCTGGGGACGATTCTCCAGAGCCGCGCTGCGTACCACGTTGACGGTAAAGGCGTGCCGTTTGGCCAGTACCGGCAGGCTGCCTTCCAGGCGTGCCAGGGCATCCCAGCTGCCGGAGACTTCGAGAACCAGCGCACTGCACTCGCCATGACGGGTCAGGCGGGAGGTGACCACGGCGCAGCGGTTTTCATGGCTGGCACGGCACAGGACGTTGGTCAGCTCCATGGGGTTGGCGCCGAGGGCACTGATGACAAGGAATTGTTCGCGAACTGTGGGGGTGGACATGCAGCATTCCTAAAGCGATGAGCGGTCGGTACTTCTATCGGCTCGTTCTGCCGGGAGTGAGCCTGCGAATGCGGATTCAGAAAGCTCCGGGCGCAGGCTGCAACGTGCTCCAGTATGGCAGGAGCGGAGGGTGGCAACGCTGGGACGGGGCTTGTGATGCCGAAATTGGAGGCTCAAACCCGATGTACGAGCTTGTCAGTATCGATCAAAGTCTGAAGGGTAGCGAAAAGCGACGCCAAGGGGAATGGCGGCAGCGCAGTACTTCGCTTGTACAAGCATCTTGGCGCCAGTACCATTACCGCTCTCTTTTTCCGGCAGGAGCGGTTTCATGATTGCGGGCAGTATGGTGGCACTGGTCACACCCATGGATGCACAAGGGCGTCTTGACTGGGCCAGCCTCAGCAAGCTCGTGGATTTCCACCTCGAGAACGGCACCCATGCCATTGTCGCAGTCGGAACTACCGGCGAGTCGGCAACCCTTGATGTCGAAGAACACATTGCCGTCATCAAAGCCGTGGTCAAGCAGGTCAACGGTCGCATTCCGGTGATTGCCGGTACCGGCGCCAACTCGACTCGCGAAGCCGTCGAGCTGACCCGTAACGCCAAAGAGGCCGGCGCCGACGCCTGCCTGCTGGTCGTGCCGTACTACAACAAGCCGACCCAGGAAGGCCTGTACCAGCACTTCAAGCACATTGCCGAAGCCGTCGACATCCCTCAGATCCTCTACAACGTTCCTGGCCGCACTTCCTGCGACATGCAGGCCGAGACCGTCATCCGCCTGTCCACCGTGCCGAACATCATCGGCATCAAGGAAGCGACCGGCGATCTGAAACGCGCCAAAGCCATCCTCGATGGCGTCAGCAAGGATTTCATCGTCCTGTCCGGTGATGATCCGACCGCTGTCGAGCTGATCCTGCTGGGCGGCAAGGGCAACATCTCGGTGACTGCCAACGTCGCTCCGCGCGAAATGGCCGATCTATGCGAAGCCGCTCTCAAGGGCGACGCCGCGACCGCCCGTGCAATCAACGAAAAACTGATGCCTCTGCACAAAGACCTGTTCATTGAAGCCAACCCGATTCCGGTGAAGTGGGCTTTGGTTGAAATGGGCCTGATGCAGGAAGGCATTCGCCTGCCGCTGACCTGGCTGAGCGCACCTTGTCATGAAACGCTTCGCACGGCCCTGCGCCAGTGCAGCGTCCTGGTTTAATTGAGGAAGTACTACGCATGAAGCGAATGGCCGGACTTTCCGCACTTGCCTTGATTATCTCCAGCACCAGTGGCTGCGGATGGATCTGGGGCCCGGAAGGTTATTTCCGTGACCGTGGTAGTGATTACCTGGAAGCGCAACAGACTGCACCGATGCAACTGCCACCCGACATCACCACCGCCAAGCGTCTGGATCCGCTGTTGCCGATCCCGCGCAACGTCGCCGACGACACCGCCAAGGGCGAGTATGTTGTGCCTCGTCCGCAGCCGTTGTCGGCCGCTGCCGATGCCAGCCCGTACTCCCTGCAAAAAAGCGGCGACTCCCGCTCGATCCTGGCGCAGAACCCTCCGGCCGAAATCTGGCCCGTGGCTGTTCAGTTCTTCCAGGACAACGGTTTCCGCCTGGATGAACAGCGCCCGCAAACCGGTGAGTTCACCACCTCCTGGCAGCGTTCCGACGAACTGTCTGCTGCCATGGCCAAGCGCCTGAGCGCTGCCGGTGTCAGCACCGACAGCGAAACCCGTGTACGGGTACGTATCGAGCCGGGCGTGCAGCGTAATACCAGTGAAGTCTACGTGGTCAGCGCCGAGCGTCCCGCCGGCAGCACTGCCGACGTCGCTTTCACCAACCGTTCGGTCAACACAGGCCTCGATGCTGCACTGGTCGACGACATGCTGGCGAGCATGAGCCGCATCTCCGAGAAGGGCGGTTCTGTCTCCATGCTGGCTTCGCGTGATTTCGATGCGCCAAGCCGTGTCAGCCTCAGCGAAGACGGTAGCGGCAACCCGGTGCTGAACGTCGGTACCGATCTGGACCGTGCCTGGTCGAGCGTCGGTCGTGCGCTGGAACAAGGCGAGTGGCGCGTTGAGGACATCAACCGCAGCCTGGGCCTGTACTACATCAACCTGGCCGAAAAAGCCGAGAAGAAAGACGACAAGCCTGGCTTCTTCAGCAGCCTGTTCGGCAGCGCGCCGAACAAGGAAGAAGTTGAAGCCCGCGCCGAGCGTTATCAGGTTCGCCTGAGCAAAGTTGGCGAAAACGTTCAGGTTACCGTCGAGAAAAACATCAACACTGTCGCGCCTGCTGACGTCGCGCGCAAAGTGTTGAGCGTCATTCAGGACAACCTGGGCTGATCAAATGCGTTTTGCCGTTCTCGGCAGCGGTAGCCAAGGGAACGGCACGCTGATAGCCAGCGCTGAAACGTATGTGCTGGTGGATTGTGGTTTCTCCCTGCGGGAAACCGAAAAACGCCTGCTGCGCCTGGGTGTGAACCCTGCGCAGCTGAGCGCGATACTCGTGACCCACGAACATGCCGACCACGTGCATGGCGTGGGTTTGCTGTCTCGGCGCTACAATCTGCCTGTCTACCTCAGTCGCGGGACCTTGCGCGGGATGCGCAAACCGATTGAACCCGCAGGCCTTCTGGCCGGTGGCGAGCAACTGCAAATCGGTGCCTTGAGCATTGGTGTCATTGCCGTGGCCCACGATGCGCAGGAACCGACGCAATACGTTTTCAGTGATGGTGAGCGGCGCTTCGGCCTGTTGACCGATCTCGGCTCGTATTGCGACAAGGTGCTGGACGGCTATCGGGACCTCGATGCGTTGATGATCGAGGCCAACCATTGCCGTGACATGCTGGCTCGCGGTCACTACCCGTATTTTCTCAAGCAGCGGGTAGGCGGTGAACTGGGGCATTTGAACAACCACCAGGCGGCATTCCTGGTGTCCGAGTTGGGCTGGCAAGGCCTGCAACACCTGGTCCTGGCCCATCTGAGCAGCAAGAACAACCTGCCGCAGCTGGCCCGGCAATGTTTTGTCGATACCCTCGGGTGCGACCCGGACTGGCTGCAATTGGCCGATCAAGATTCAGGGCTCGACTGGCGACATATCGCCTAGCCCATCTACTTAGCAAGCGGAGCCCATCATGGAAAAACGTGAAGAACTCTACCGCGGCAAAGCCAAGTCGGTTTACAAGACCGACGACGCTAACCGTCTGATCCTGCTGTTTCGTAACGACACTTCGGCGTTCGACGGCAAGCGCATCGAGCAGCTTGACCGCAAAGGCATGGTGAACAACAAGTTCAATGCCTTCATCATGCAGAAACTCGAAGCCGCCGGTGTGCCGACCCAGTTCGACAAACTGCTGGGCGACAATGAGTGTCTGGTGAAGAAACTGGACATGATCCCGGTTGAATGCGTTGTGCGTAACTACGCCGCTGGCAGCCTGGTCAAGCGCCTGGGTGTTGAAGAGGGCATGAAGCTCAACCCTTACACCTTCGAACTGTTCCTGAAAGACGACGCCAAGGGCGACCCGTTCATCAACGAATCCCACGTCGTGGCGTTCGGTTGGGGCACCGCCGAGCAACTGGTTCGCATGAAAGAACTGTCGCTCAAGGTCAACGAAGTCCTGAGCAAACTGTTCGACGACGCCGGCCTGCTGCTGGTCGACTTCAAACTGGAATTCGGCGTTTTCCACGACGGCACCATCGTCCTGGGTGACGAGTTCAGTCCGGACGGCTGCCGCCTGTGGGACAAGGCCACCGGCAAGAAAATGGACAAGGACCGCTTCCGTCAGGGCCTGGGTGACGTCATCGAAGCCTACGAAGAAGTCGCCAATCGTCTGGGCGTACCGCTTTAATCGACGCAAGCATCTGATAGCACAGAAATATTTCGCTCAGGGGGTTCGCTTCCGGCAAAAGTGTTGTTATGATGCGCGCCGTTGGAGAGATGCCAGAGTGGCCGAATGGGACGGATTCGAAATCCGTTGTACCTTCACCGGTACCTAGGGTTCGAATCCCTATCTCTCCGCCATTACATAGAAAAAGCCCCGTAGCTGAACAAGCTGCGGGGCTTTTTTGTTTGTCCGGTTTTTTTGTCGATGATTGATCGTCGGACCGAGCATCGTTTCGATGTAAGAAAAATATGCCGATTTACGAGAAAAATTACTCTCTGTTGTCGCTGAATTTACCGCTCCCTTAATCCATTGGCCGCCCCCGAGGTTCAGCGTTTTCTCCCGAAATATTCTCTGACACCCCCAGACTTCCCTCGAAAAAAACCTCATCTACTCTGGCATGCACAGGTCAGCGACCTGTTGTAATCAGCCATCGCAAGGAGCGAACTATGTATTTTGAGATTTACAGGCAAACCCGCGGCTCGATCCTGACTGGCAAAGGTCAGTGGAGGTGGCGTTTGCGGGCAGGGAATCATGAAACGATCGCCAGTGGCGAGGCATACGTCAACAAAGCTGATTGCGTGCATGCAATCAGCTTGATCAAGGGGACATCTGACCTGACGCCGGTCAAGCAGCTCCAGGCATGACGTGTCGAAGCTGCTCAATATCAGGGCAGCTTCGTTATATAGACGCCGATTGCGACATCTCCCTAAACTGTCGGCAGTTTTTTAGCGCGGGGGCAATGGATGAATCGCAACGAACTACGCAAGGCCGACATCAACCTGATGGTGGTGTTTGAGTCGCTGATGCTTGAGCGTAATGTCACCAAGGTGGCGAAGAAGCTGTTTCTCGGCCAGCCAACCATCAGCTCGGCGCTCAACCGCTTGCGTACGATGTTCGATGATCCTTTGTTCATTCGCGTCGGTCATCGCATGGAGCCGACGGCGCGGGCCGAAGAGATCTTTCGCTATCTGTCGCCGGCACTGGATTCGTTATCGGTGGCGTTGAGCCTGACCCACGATTTCGACCCGGGTAACAGCACCATGACCTTTCGGATCGGGATGTCCGACGATGTCGAGTTCGGTCTGTTGCCGCCCCTGCTGCGCGCGTTGCGCCAGGAGGCGCCGAAGGTGGTTTTCGTGGTGCAGAATGTCGATTACTGGCGAATTCCAGACTTGTTGGCGTCTGGGGATATTACGGTGGGTATCAGCCAGACTCGCGGCCTGCCGGCAAACGCGAAGCGTAAATTGCTGCGCCATATCTCTCCCAGTGTTTTGCGCGCCGATGCCTCCGATACGCCGTTGACGGTCGATGAATATTGCTCGCGCCCCCATGTGCTGGTGTCGCACATCGCCAACGTCAGCGGTTTTGCGGATGAGTGGCTGGCGCAGATCGGTCGGTCGCGTCAGGTGGTGCTCTCGGTGCCGCAGTACAGTTCGTTGCCGGCTTTGCTTGCAGGGACCGATCTGATTGCCAGCCTGCCGGATTACACCGCTGCAGCGATGGCGGCTTCGGGTCAGTTGTTCATGGAGCCGTTTCCGTTCAAGACCCCGACCCTGGAACTGTCCATGGTCTGGCTCAGTCATGCCGACAGCGATCCTGCCGAGCGCTGGTTGCGCTCACGAATTGAAGCATTCATGGGTGAACGCGATCTGATGTCGCTACCCCAATAACCACGGCAGCGCTGTGCTATATGTACGTACTTGCCATTGATCTACAGGAATCCCGCCATGCCTCACCTGCACCTGGAATATACCGCCAATCTGCCTGATCTGAATGCCGATGTGGCGCTGATGCGGCTCAACAATACGCTGGTGGCTTCCGGTCAGTTCGGTGCCGAGTCCGACATCAAGAGTCGCGCGGTCAAGGTAGAGACGTTCAAGATCGGGACCGCATTGGCCGAGCGGGCGTTCGTGCACGTGAAGCTGGCGGTGTTGAGCGGTCGTTCTGCGCAGATCAAGCAGCAGTTATCCGCCAGCCTGTTAGCGGTGGTGCAGGATTTGTGTGCGTGGCCGGCAGGCGTTGAAGTTCAGCTATGTGTGGAGATTCTCGACATTGATCGCGAGTCGTACGCCAAGACCGCAATCGCCGTCTGAATTTCAGGACATCTTCTGGTCGGCGCAAGCCATCATCACTTGCTCACGCAACCAGGTGTTGGCGCTGTCTTGATCCAGCCTTTGACTCCAGCGCATGTCGAGCGTGAAGCCCGGCAAGCCCTCGGGGGCTTCACGGTGGTCGAAGGCGGCCTGCTCGGCCAGTAATTGCTGGATCCGTCTGGGCAAGGTCAAAATGAAGTCAGTGCCGGTGATCATCTTTAGCGCCGCGCCGTAGCTGTTGGCTCGAGCGACAATCTGCCGTTGTTGCGCCTGCTGCGCCAACCAACCGTCGACCATATTGGTGGTGGAAGTCCAGGGCGTTGGGAACACATGCCGGCGCTCGACGAAAGTTTGCAGGCTCAGCCGCGGTTCCAGCGGCGTGGCACGCCTGTCGAAGACACACACCAGATCATCCTCCATCAGCACCTGCGCATTGAAATCGCCGTGGCTGCGGTGAAAGTTCGGGCCGAAGCCAATCACCAGATCAAGGCTGCCATTCCGTAGAGCATCGACCGGAATGTCTGTTTCGAATTTGTGCACGTTGACCATCACCGCAAGGTCGGCCATAGCAAAGCGCTTCAGCAATTGCGGCAGGATCAACTGCTCGAAGTATTCCGGGGCACAAATGTTGAAGGTCGCCGGTTGCAAGGCCGGATCGAATGCCGGTGCGCCGCTGTGGCACAGGTTGATGCTTTCGAGAATCTTCAGCACATGCGGGTACATGCTGCTGGCTTTGGAAGTGGGGTGCATGCCGGTGCGGGTATTGATGAACAAGTCGTCGGAGAAACCGTTGCGCAGTTTTTTCAGGCAGTAACTCACGGTGGACTGGCTGACGCTCAGCGCTTCGGAGACCTCGGTGACACTTTGTTGCTCATACACGGCGACGAACACCATGAGGTCCTGCATGTCGAGCTTTCGTAACACGTTACTGTTGAGCATTCCTTCCGTCCCACTGCGCATATTGCGCGGATCGTGCGCAAACTTGTGCGAACGATCCTAGCGGAATGCCAGCGCGAGGAGAATCTCGCGCAGGCATGCAACTGTGAGCAGCTGTTGGCAAGTCAGTGAAAGTGTCGGGCGTAGTGCCGCGGATTGAAGCGCAAGACCATCAATAGCATCAGGACCATCACTGCGGTGAGTGACCACCAGGCCCATTCGAAGCTGCCGAGCTGATCGCGGATCATCCCGGCCAACAGCGGCGAGAGCCCGGCGATCAAATAACCGATTCCTTGCACGAATGCGGTCAGGCCACCGGCGCGTCGGGGTTCATCCAGATGATCCAGCGACACGATCAGGCTCATCGGGAACAACCCGCCAATGCCCAGGCCCAGCAGGCACGGCCACAGCAGGCTCAGGTGTTGCGGACTCAAGATCAGCCCGCAGAAACCGGCGATGATCAACGCCAGCAACGCCGCCAGCACCAGGCGTCGATCACGGCTGCGATTGGCGATGGCGGGCGTCAGCAGGCCCGACAGCACCTCCATGGCGGTCAAAAAGCCCAGCAACAGTCCGGCGTTTTGTTCGCTCCAGCCTTTTTCCACGTAATACGGCGCCAGCCAGGCCAGAACACAGGTGTAGGACGCCGTGCCCAAACCAAAGAAAACCGCCAGCAGCCAGGCGCGGGAATTGCCGAAGAAAGATCCATTGCTCGATGGCTTTGCGTCCTGAACCGGCATCCTGGCGCGTTGGCCGTACCAGAACAGCAACGCCAACACCGCCAGCAGGGCCCAGATCGCCAGGCCGGCACGCCAGCTACCCGTGCGGACCATCACCAGTGGCGCGAAAGAAGCGGCGATAGCGGCACCGGCCATGATCGACGTGACGTAAAGCCCCATGCACAGGGATACATGGTCGCTGAAGCGGGATTTGATCAGCACCGGCATCAGCGCCTGTATCAGCGCAATACCGATGCCGGCCAGTACGGCGCTGAGGATCAGTTCGGACGCCGAATCGATGAATAACCGCGAGACGGTGGCGATACCGATGATCAATAGCGAAAGCACAACGGTGCGTTGTGAACCCAGGCGCTGACTGACGGCTAGCCCGAAGAACATCGCCAGGCCCATCGCCATGACGGGCAGCATGGTCAGCAGTGACGCCAGGCTGAAACTCAGCGCGATGTCGCCACGAATGGCCGACAGTAAAGGCCCGACGGCGGCCATGGAGGGGCGCAGGTTCAGGGCTACAAGAATGATGCTGAGCATTAACCAGAGGGCAGGGCGGGAGGTTGCGCGAACGTTTTCCATAATCGGTCCTTGAGAAACAGGAGATCGATTAGGCGCGCCAGTGGGGGAGGCGGCAAATCAGAAAATCCGCCGCGGTATTCAAAAATTAAATAGGTCCCTGCGGGAGCGAGCTTGCTCGCGAAGAGGGCATGACATTCAGCATCACCGTTGCCTGATAAACCGCGATCGCGCGCAGGCTCGCTCCCATAAGGGAATGGAGTTGTATTCACCCGCTCCCTGAACTACAGCTGAATCATTCTCAAATATTCTAAAAGTGTCAGGCTAATCTCAGAGGCCAACTAATCGTTGGCTTCTTTTTCACAAAAAATTGATGGTCGACTGCGCAGAATCAGTGTTGTCGCGGTAAATGAAATTTTCACATACGCCGTGGGCACTTCTTTTCAGGAACAGCCAATCTCATGTTGAAGATTAAAGCCGTGCGCTCCGAGTGGGTGACACTGATTGCCAGCGCATTCTTATTAGCAGCTTTCAACTTTGTCTTGTGGCAACACTTGTTCGAGATTACGGCGGCAGATGGCAAGGGTGTCGTCATGCGCGTGGCTTTCGGTGCGATGATCCTCGCCGCCTTCAACATTGTGCTGACCTTGCTGGCGTTTCGGCCCGTCATGAAGCCCGTGCTGACGCTGTTGTTCATGGTCAGCGCTGGCGTCGCCTATTTCATGAGTCAGTACGGCGTACTGATCGATGCCGGCATGTTTCGTAACTTTGCTGAAACCAATGCCACGGAAGTTCGTGACTTACTGTCACTAAAGTTGTTTGTTTATATTCTGATGTTGGGTGTATTACCGTCGTTGCTGTTGTGGAAAACACCGATCAATTACCGTCGCTGGCACCGTGAACTGTTGAGTAAAGTTCTGGTGAGTGTGGCGTCGCTAGCCGTCATCGGCGGTGTGGCACTGGTCAACTATCAGGGCCTTGCTTCATTGTTTCGCAATCACCACGAATTGCGACTGATGGTGGTGCCCAGCAACTACATCGGGGCATCTTTTGGCTACTTGCGTGAGCAGGTCGCGTCTGCCCGACAACCCTTTGCCACTGTTGGCGAAGACGCCCAGCGAAATCCGGTTTGGCAGACCCATGGCCGCAAATCCCTGACGGTGCTGGTGGTGGGTGAAAGCGCCCGGGCCGAGAACTTTGGCATCCTCGGCTATGACCGCGACACCACGCCAACGCTGAGTAAAGAAGCCGGCCTGATCGCCTTTACCGATGTGCATTCCTGTGGCACTGAAACCGCCGTCTCGGTGCCGTGCATGTTTTCCAATATGGGGCGCAAGGATTACAGCGCGAGCAAGGCGAAGAACGAAGAGGGGCTGTTGGACGTGCTCAAGCGAGCGGGTCTGGACGTGATCTGGCGCGACAACCAGTCGGGCTGCAAAGGCACTTGTGATCGGGTCACGCTCGAGGATGTCAGCAAGTTGAAGGACCCGGTATTGTGCGCCAACAGTGAGTGCCGCGACGAGATCCTGCTCCAAGGCCTGCAGCATTTCATCGATAACCTGGATAAAGACACGGTACTGGTGTTGCACCAGATGGGCAGTCACGGCCCGGAATACTTCAAGCGCTACCCGAAAGAGTACGAACGATTCACGCCGGTTTGTGAGAGTAATGCGCTGAACAATTGCAGCCGTGAAAGTATCGTCAATGGCTATGACAATACCCTGGTGTATACCGACCATGTGCTGTCGACACTGATCGATTTGCTGCGCAACAATCAGGACAAGGTCGATACGGCGATGCTTTACCTGTCGGACCATGGCGAATCCCTGGGCGAGTACAACCTTTTCCTCCACGGCACGCCGTACATGCTGGCGCCGGACCAACAAAAGCATGTGGCGATGCTCGCCTGGTTCTCCGACAGTTATCAAAAGTCATTCTCCGTCGACACCCATTGTCTGCAGCTAAGCCGTGAAAAGCCTCTTAGCCAGGACAACCTGTTCCACTCGATGCTGGGGTTGCTGGAGGTCAACAGCAAAGTCTATAACCAGGATCTGGATATGTTTGCCGGATGCCGCGCAGCAGTGATCGATGGCGTGTTGGCGAATAAATGAGTGTTGCGTGATCCGAGATGGTTTGGCCTGCATGTCCTGCAAGGCAGGTCGAATGGGAGTTGACGGGCTATTCTTCGGGTACGCCAGGTGTTTTCGTTGATGCTCTTGTTCAGTGGATGCGCGGAAATCGCCGGGGGCGATATATACTGCGGGCCATTCTTCAAGGGAGAGCCGTGTGGCCATCGATATTCACTGGATTCGCGACAACGATAGCCTCGGTCAATTTTGCGCCGAGTGGCAAAAGTTGCCATTCGTTGCCCTCGACACCGAATTCATGCGGGTCGACACCTTTTATCCGATCGCAGGTCTGCTGCAGATTGGCGATGGCGAACGCGCTTACCTGATTGATCCGCTGACCATCGATAACTGGCAACCTCTGGCCGCGTTGCTGGAAAACTCAGCCGTGGTCAAAGTCGTGCATGCGTGCAGTGAAGACCTTGAAGTCTTGCTGCGCCTGACCGGCAGCCTGCCGGCGTCGCTGTTCGATACGCAACTGGCCGCCGCTTACCTGAACCTTGGGTTCTCGATGGGATATTCGCGACTGGTGCAGGAAGTGCTCGGCATCGATCTGCCCAAGGGCGAGACCCGTTCCGACTGGTTGCAACGTCCGCTTTCCGAAACACAGATCAGTTACGCCGCGGAAGATGCCGTACATCTGGCAGAGGTGTTCGTAAAACTGCGCCCGAAGCTTTCCGACGACAAATATGCCTGGGTGTTGGAGGACGGTGCCGAACTGGTCGCCAACCTGCGTCGCGAGATCGACCCGTACGAGGTCTATCGCGACGCCAAACTGGCCTGGAAGCTGTCCCGCGCTCAGCTCGCGGTACTGCGTGAACTTTGCGCCTGGCGCGAAAAAGAAGCCCGTGCCCGTGACCTGCCGCGCAATCGCATCATCCGCGAGCATTCGCTGTGGCCGCTGGCGCGCACGCAGCCAGACAACCTTGGCGCGTTGGCGAAGATCGAAGACATGCATCCGCGTACCGTGCGTCAGGACGGCGAGTTTCTGCTTGATCTGATCAAGCGCTCTGGCAGTGTGTCGCCCGATCAATGGCCGCCCGCCGTGCCGGAGCCGTTGCCAGTGGACGCCGCCGCACTGCTCAAACAGCTGAAAGCCATCGGCCAGGTTGAAGCCGAGCGTCTGAACATTGCGCCGGAACTGATGCTGCGCAAGAAAACCCTGGAAGCGCTGCTCAAAAGCGGCTTCCCCAATGGTCCCTACCAATTGCCTGATTCGCTGCGTGGCTGGCGCCGCGAATTGATGGGCCAGGCGCTGCTCGACAGCCTGGCCACCGCCGGAGAACAGCCTTGAAACGTATTTGCTCCATCTACCGCAGCACCAAACGCAATGAAATGTACCTTTATGTACTCAAGAGCGATGCTCTGGAACGCGTACCGGAAACCTTGATGGCCGCCTTCGGCAAAGCCATCCACGCCTTCGACCTGGTGTTGAGCCCGGAGCGCAAACTGTCGCGCGAGGACATCACGGTGGTGCTGGAGAACCTCGACAAGCAGGGTTACCACCTGCAAATGCCACCGGCCGAGGACGAGTACATCGAACATTTGCCGGAAGAGTTATTGCGACGCAACGACCCTATGTGATCGGCAGACAGGCTCTGTTCAGAGTCTTGATGAAACACTGGAATGATTTTGGCGATGGTCGCGCTGGCAGGGCGAAGCTCTGCCGGCGGCCGTCTGCACTGTTTTTGAAAGGTTTGATGCATGCGCGTTCTGATTGCTGAACACGACCACCCGGTGTACGCCCGCCTGTTGCGGGAGGCCGCGCCTGATCTGGAAGTCTTGACCAGTGGCGACTCTGCCGAACTGGCCCGACAGGCTGCCGATTGCCCGATCTGGCTCGGCCAGCCTGATTTACTGGCGACTTTGCTGCGCCAGGGTCACCAACCACAATGGCTGCAATCGACATGGGCTGGCATTACGCCGCTGCTGGCGGACGGCCTGCCGCGGCACTACCGCCTGACCCGCGCCGTGGGGATTTTTGGCCAGGTGATGGCCGAGTATGTGCTCACCTACATGCTGGGCCATGAGCGCGAAGTGCTGGCGCGGTTGGTCAGCCAGGTCGAACGCAAATGGGACAGTCGCCATGGTCAGAGCCTGGCGGGGCGCAAGGTGCTGATTGTCGGCACGGGTGACATCGGCCAGACCGTTGCGCAGTTCCTGATGCCGTTTGGCGTTGAACTGTATGGCATTGCCAGCAGTGCCCGGGAGCAGGCGCCATTTGTCGAAGTCGGCACGATGGCGGATTTGCCGCGCTTGGTCGGTGAAGTGGATTATGTAATCAATCTGCTGCCAAACACCCCAAACACCCACGATATCTACGATGCGGCGCTGTTCAGGCAGTTCAAGCCAACCGGACTGTTCATCAATGTCGGGCGTGGCGTTGCGGTGGTCGATGCTGATCTGGTGGAAGCATTGAAAGAAGGTCATCTGGCAGGTGCGGTGATTGACGTCTGCCGCCAGGAGCCACTGCCGCAGCGCCATCCGTTCTGGACAGCCTGGGGTCTGTTGCTGACGGGACACAGTTCGGCACCGACTTCGCCATCGTTGATGGTCAAACTGTTTGTCGAGAACCTGCGGGCCTATCAGGCGGGCGAGGCATTGCGCGGGGAAGTGGATTTCAATCGCGGGTATTGAGCCCAGTGCGATCAAAACTGTAGGAGCGAGCCTGCTCGCGATGGACGGGAACGATAACGTGCCCTGTCTGAATGATCGCGGCGTCTGGGCATTCTTCGCCAGCAGGCTGGCTCCTACAGGTACAACGGTGCCCTCATTTAGAGGGAGAAATCGCCTTCAGTGGCCAGTTCGCTCAACGGACGACGCGGGCTTGGCTCTTCACGGGCTTGCAGGTACTCGGCCAGGGTGGCCTTGTCGCCCAGCTTGCCGACTGCCACGGCCGCGTGCAGGGCATAGCCTTCAGGAATGTTCAGCTCCTTGCGGGTCAGTTCCTGGTCGAAACCGGCCATGCCGTGAGTGTGCCAGCCACTCAGGCTCGCTTGCAGCGCCAGGTGGCCCCAGGCCGAACCGGTGTCGAAGGTATGCCACAGCGCCGGGGTTTCTTCAGTGGCGCCAGGTACCGCGAAAGTGGTTTTCGAAATCACGATGACCAGTGCCGAGGCGTGTTGCGCCCAGCTTCGGTTGAACTCGTTCAACAGGCCCAGATAGCGTTCCCAGTTTGGCGTATCGCGACGCGCGTAAAGAAAGCGCCAAGGCTGCGAGTTGTACGCCGACGGTGCCCAGCGGGCGGCTTCGAAGAAGCTCAGCAGGGTTTCTTCTGGAATGGCCTCGCCGGTAAAGGCGCGGGGCGACCAGCGATCGGTGAACTGAGGGTGAATGGCGTAATCGGCAACGCGTGGATTTGCACTCATCAAGAGATTCCTTGTGACATTTGAACATCGGGGCGACGCAAAACCCTACTTGGCGCCGCCAAAACTGACAAGCGCGTTCTACCGACAGTCGCCAATGCTTGGCCCGCAGGGCTGCGGGCACTAGACTGGCGGCCTTTTCATCACCTGATGTCGATGCTCGAACCATGGCCGCCAAAGTAGAACCGTTCTGGAAACGCAAAACCCTCGATCAACTCGATCAAGAGGAATGGGAATCGCTGTGCGACGGTTGTGGCCTGTGCTGCCTGCAAAAGCTTGAAGATGAAGACGACAACAGCGTCTATTACACGCGCATCGCCTGCAAACTGCTGGACTTGAAAACCTGCCAGTGCACCGATTACCCGAACCGTCGCGACTCCGTACCCGATTGCATCCAGCTCACGCCCGGCAAGGCTGACGAGTTCAAGTGGCTGCCACCGACCTGCGGTTATCGCCTGGTCAGCGAAGGCAAGGATTTGCCACTCTGGCATCACCTGGTCTGTGGTGATCGCGACGCAGTGCACCACGAGCGTATTTCCCAGTCCGGACGCATGCTCGCCGAAGGCAGCGTGCCGGAAGATGATTGGGAAGATCACCTGATTTTCCGCGCGGGTTAAGCGAACTGCGAGTCAACGGTTTCACCAAGGAGTGTGTATGGCTGTGGGGTGGCAGCGGGCGCTGATCGCAGGAATATGGCTATTGAGTTCGCCGGTGTGGGCGGCGAAGAAGGTCGATCTGGATTACCACGTGCTGCTGTTACCGCACAGTGATCAGGCGCAAGTGCGCTTGACCCTGGCCCAGGGCTCGGCGGTACGCAGCCTGGATTTCGCCCTCGGCGACGGCAGCCGTTACAGCGATTTCAAGGCCGACGGTCAATGGCAGCTCACACCCGGCAAGCAGGCCCGCGGCATCTGGCGCCCGGCGTCGGACAAGGCCAGCCTGACCTATCGCGTGCGTATCAGCCATGGCCGCAAAAGCGCCAGCTTCGATACACGCATGACACCGAGTTGGGCGTTGATGCGCGGCGACGATCTGGTGCCCGCCGCCAGGCTTGATCAGCAAGACGGGATCGAACTGGTTTCACGCCTTGAGTTTGAGTTGCCCAATGGCTGGAAAAGCGTCGAGACGGCCTGGCCGCGAATCGGCAAGAACAAGTTCCGCATCGACAACGTTTCCCGTCTGTTCGACCGGCCCACGGGCTGGATGCTTGCGGGCAACCTTGGCAGCCGCCGCACCCGGCTCGGTGAAACCGAAGTCACGGTGACGTCCCCGCAAGGCCAGGGCATGCGGCGAATGGATGTACTGACGCTGCTGACGTTTGTCTGGCCGCAAGTCCAAGCTGTGTTTCCTCGGCACCCCACCAAGTTATTGATTGTGGGTGCCAACGATCCGATGTGGCGCGGTAGCGTGGCGGCGCATGAGTCGATCTACTTCAACAGTCGCCTGCCACTGGTCAGCGAAAGCGGCGGCAGCGCGCTGGTGCGTGAACTGGTCCAGGTGTTCGGTCGGATCAATGACTCACAGCGCAGTGACTGGATCAGCGAAGGATTTGCCGAGTACTACGCCATTGAATTGCTGCGCCGCGCCGGCGGCATGAGCGATGAGCGGTTCGAGAGCCTGCATGGAAAACTGCTCAAGTCTGGCCAGAAGGTCACGACATTGCGCGGGGAGCAGGTCAATCCGGCGCAAGTGGCCAGGGCAGTGGTGTTGTTGCAGGATCTGGACCGCGAGATTCGCCTGAAGACGCGCAACAAGCGTTCGCTGGATGATGTGGTGCGCGGAGCGATGCGGCTGGAAAGCATCGATACCAAGGTGTTCGTGCAGCTCAGTGAGAGCGTACTTGGTGAGCCTTCCAGGGTGTTGGATAGCGAGTTGCTTCGGTAAAGATCAAAAGACGCAGCCTGCCGGCGCTCCTGCAAATGAGCTTTGCAGGTGCGCCGGCAGGCTGCGATCTTGTGATTTTCAGGCTTTCGGCGACTTCAACGAATCATTGCCGGTGACCGTAGCGGTTTTGGTCGCCGCTTCGGCATTGGCCTTCAGCGTCTTCAACTCTTCACCGGCACGCTGGATTCTTGCCCGCACGTTGTCCATGTCCTGACGACTTTTTTCCAGCAGGCTTTTGGCCGAGCTGTGGCCGGTGATGCCACGGGCCAGGGCCACGCCGCCGATAGCCACCTGGATCAGGCCAAAGATGCCGCCGCGCCGCAGACCCTTGCCGACCATTACCACGCCCCCGGCCAGCGAGCCGATGCGTTCCCAGCCCTGAACGTTTTGATCGGACGGGCTCTGGAAGGGGGTGGATTCGATGCGTTCTACGCGTTTGAGTTCGCTCATGATCTGTCTCCAGGCAGCAAGGACTGTTTCAGTAATCGATAGTTAAGCTGACTGCGCAGGCGTGTCGCTTGTTCCATCGAATGTGCGGCAACTCAGCGGAATTTTGGTCCCGAACGAGTATTGAGACCCTTGGCCATGCGGTCGTAGAGCACGACGTTGACCGTAGCGGCCAGGTTCATGCAGCCGGTGGTCGGGATGTAGACCACGTCTTCGCACCAGTCGCGAATTTCCTTATCCAGCGAACCGTCTTCCGGGCCGAAGATGTACAGCGCGCGGTCCGGGTGGGTGTACTCGGGCAGCGGACGGGCGCCCTCGACCAGTTCCACGGCGACCGGAACGCAATTGAGGGGCAGGATTTTCTTCAGGTCATCGATGCCGATCAGTGGGATGTCGTAATGGACGCGCTTGGTATCGGTGACGAAATCGGCGGCCCGTTCATAACGCTTGCCCGTGTAGAACACCGACGCCACGCCATAGCAGCCAGCGGCGCGCATCACGGAGCCGACATTCTCCGGTGATTTGGGGTTGAACAAACCAATGCAGCTGTACCGTTTGTCTGCCACGAGCGGGGTGCCTTTTGCGAAAAAAGCGCGATTATACGGGGATTGGGGGAGGGGTGGTCAGTGATCGTTCCCACGCTCTGCGTGGGAATGCATCCCGTGACGCTCTGCGTCACATTCAAAAGCGGAACGCGGAGCGTCCCTGGCGGCATTCCCACGCAGAGCGTGGGAACGATCAGTGCAAGACCTTCAGTCTTCTTTCTTCATCAAGCCGGCCAGCGCGGCAAACGGGTTATGCGTGGCCTTGGCGATTTTCGGCGTGCTCAGCGAGCCTTCGCCGAAGTACTGCTGGTCGGTATAACGCGAGTGCTCGTTATCGTGGCAGTACAGGCACAGCAACTCCCAGTTCGAGCCGTCCTGTGGATTGTTGTCATGGTTGTGGTCGCGGTGGTGCACGGTCAGTTCGCTCAGGCGCTTGCCGGAGAACTCACGGGCGCAGCGCCCGCACACGTGCGGATACATCTTCAGGGCTTTGTCACGGTAGCCCATTTCCTTGTCGCGCTGATTGTCGGCGAGGATGCGATCGAGCTTCGACGTGTTGGTTGGGGTGGACGAACTCATGGGTTCACCTTTGTAGAGAGACTAATGACGGTTATGCAGCCAGTTTAGCTCAGCCCTTGAGCTTCTCGGCAATCCAGATGGTATGGCGGGTGCCCTTGTTGCCGTGGGCAAAGACTTGCACTTCCTCGGCCTTGAACCCGGCTTTTTTCAGTTTGTCGGAAAACTGCCGGTCGGCGCTGGCCGACCAGACTGCCAGCACGCCTTTGGGGCGCAGGGCTTTGGCGCAGGCGCTGAGGCCGCCGGCGGAATAGAGCCAGCTATTGGCCCGCTGGGTCAGGCCTTCGGGGCCGTTGTCGACGTCGAGCATGATCGCGTCGAAGCCCTGCGGCTCGGCTTGCAGCACTTTGGCCACGTCTTCCATGCGCACGACAGTGCGCGGGTCCAGTAGCGGGTTGCCGGCTTTCTCGCCCAAAGGGCCACGGTTCCACTCCACCACGCCGGGTACCAATTCGGCGACCACCACTTCAGCGCTCTTGCCCAGGTGCTTGAGTGCCGAGGCAAGGGTGAAACCCATGCCCAGGCCACCGATCAACACCCGTGAATTCGGACGACCGGCGACCTTGCGGCAAGGGATTTCGGCCAAAGCATCTTCAGATCCGTGCATTCGCGTGTTCATCAACTGCCCGCCGTCGCCGCCCTGGATCTTGATGACGAAATCCTCGCCATACTCGAACAGGCACAGGGCGCCGCCGTTCTCGGGAATGGGGGCGGTATCGAGCAGAACGAAACGTTTCATGGGGCTCACTTGAGGAAAAATGGCAGCACAGGGGAAGGCAAACCGACGCAGTTGGGAGTAGCCTGCAAATGACAACAAGGCCAACGGAGCCATTGATGAAGCGCACCATTCTAACGGTCATTGCCATGGCCGCGCTCTCGATTACTGCAGTGCAGGCCCAACCGCTGCAATCTCTGCCTGTCAGCCCTGCACCCATGCCCGGTTCACCGGGTACCGCGACGCCTACGCCGTATCCGCAAATCAGCCCGGCGCCTTTGCCCAAAGTGGGTCCGGGCAGCGGCGGTCCGCCGTTGGTGCCGATCGAAAGGCCGAGCCCGCCGATCAAGGATCAGCCGTTGCCTGGCATTGAGACAAACCCGCCGAAAGCCAAGTCGCCCGGTGGTTAGACCTGCTGTGTCAGCAGTTGCCCGTCAGCCATGCGCAGGCGTTTGGAAAGGGAGACGGCGAGGGCGCGGATGATCTTGGCGGCGATTTTCGGGGCGTCGTTGAGCATTTTTTCCAGCGAGTCCTTGCCCAGGTTCAGCAACTGACAGTTGCTCGCGGCCACACAACTGGCAGAGCGCCGCTCTCCGTCGAGTACGGCCATTTCGCCGAACGAACGACCGCTGCGCAACGTGGCGATGGTCACCTGCTGGCCGTCACTGGTGGTTTTCCGCACGGCCACCTGGCCGGTGTGGATGATGCACATGAACGTGCCGGCATCACCCTCGTGGAATATCTCTTCGCCCTCGGTAATGGTGCTGATGCTGAAATAGCCCGAAGCCGCGGCGAAGTCGGCTGGAAACAGCTGATTGAACAGGCCGCAGTCCATCAGCCAGTCGCGGATTTCGTTGTTCAGTAAGGTCGGTTCTGACATGTCGTGCGGTCTTTTTTGTTGTGTCTGTTCCGGGTTTCACATTGCCCTGTAGGAGCAAAGCTTGCTCGCGATGAGGCCGCCACATTCAATATCAATGTTGAATGAGTCGCCGCCATCGCGAGCAAGCTGTGCTCCTACAGCGGACGGTGTTCTGTCGGCTTCCGGTGTCCGGAATTAAGACCGGTTCATCAGGCCAAGTTCCTCAGGCAACGCCCAAAACCTTGAACAAAAATGCATATTCGAGTGCTACGTCACGCAATCCCTGGTATCGGCCACTCATTCCACCATGGCCGGCGCCCAGTTCGGTCTTGAGCAGCAGGGGGTTGGTGTCGGTTTTCATCGTGCGCAATTTCGCCACCCACTTGGCCGCTTCCCAATATTGCACGCGACTGTCGTTGTACCCGGCGATGACCAGCATGGCCGGATAGGCTTGCGCCTTGACGTTTTCGTACGGGGCGTAGGCCTTGAGTCGATCATAGACATCCGGCTCCTGCGGGTTGCCCCACTCATCGTATTCGGTGACGGTCAGCGGCAGGTCCGGGTCGAGCATGGTGTTGAGCACGTCGACGAACGGCACTTCTGCAATCGCCGCACCGAACAGCTCCGGGCGTTGATTGAGCACCGCGCCGATCAACAGGCCACCGGCGCTGCCGCCACTGATCGCCAGTTGCGGTGCACGGGTGAATCCATTGGCGATCAAGTGCTCGGCACAGGCAATAAAGTCGCTGAAGGTGTTTTGCTTGTGTTCCTGTTTGCCTGCGCGATACCAGGCTTCACCCAATTCGCCACCGCCGCGCACGTGGGCGATGGCAAACGCCATGCCGCGATCGAGCAAGCTCAGGCGCGCGTGGGAGAACCAAGGGTCGAGGCTTTCGCCATAGGCGCCGTAGCCGTACAGATACAGTGGCACCGGTTTGCCCAGCGCTTCGCGCTTGATCACCAGGCTGATCGGTACCTGCGTGCCGTCGGGGGCGGTAGCCCACAGACGCTGGCTGACGTAGGCGTCGGCATCGAACGGACCGAGCACCGGGGTTTGCTTGAGCACTTGCTGTTCGCCGTTGCTCAATTGCAATTGGCGGATCTGTGCCGGACGGTTCAGTGCTTCATAACGCAGGCGAATCCGTTCACTGACGAACTCCAGGCTGTTCTGCACATGCAGGCTGTACGCCGCGTCCGGCAGCTGCACCCGGTAGCTCGGCAAATCCTGCGGGTGAACTTCGATGATGGGCAGGCCACCTTCACGCAGGCTCAGGGTCATGGCACTCGCGTTGAGGCTCATGCCGTCGATCATCACCGTGTCACTGTGGGGGATCAGGAGCTGCCATTGGGCCTCGATCGGTGCCACGCCGGTATCGACAGCGGTGTACAACGCGAAGTTGATGCCGTCGCGGTTGGTGCGGATGAACCAGGTCCATTGGCCATCGAGTGCGCCATGGTCGACGTCGTACTCGTGGTCTTCGACCCTCGGCGCAATACAGGCAAAGGCCTGTTGTGGCTGGTTGGCGTCGAGCACCCAGACTTCGCTGGTAGTCTTGCTGCCCACGGACAGCAGCAACTGCTGTTCAGAGCTGGCGCGGTAGCAATGCATGAAGAAGCGGCCGTCCGTTTCATGGAACACTTCTTCGGCCGCCGTGCCGTCCAGGCGATAGCGGTACAGCTTGTGCGGGCGGTGGGTGTCGTCCAGTTCGCCGAAGAACAGCGTCAGGCTGTCGTTGGCCCAGGTCATGCTGCCGTCGCAGTCCTGGAACTCCAGTTCGCTGACACGTCCGTCGGACAATTCCTTCACGAACAGCGTGTAAATCTCATCGCCAGTGGCGTCGACACTGTAGGCCAGGCGTTGGTGGTCCGGGCTGATGCTGAACGCGCCGAGGGAAAAGAAACCGCCGTTGGCCAGCACGTTCGGGTCCAGCAGCAGTTGTTCCCGGCTTTCGTCGAGGGTCAGGCTGTCGTCGGCCGGACGCGGGCAGCGGTAATGACGGGCGTATTCATCGCCCGCCGTGGTGCGCGTGTAATACAGGTATGGTCCCCATGGCGAGGGCAGGGACAGGTCGGTTTCAAGAATCCGTCCCTTGATCTCTTCAAACAGAGTTTCACGCAGTTCGGCCTGATCGGCGGTTTGCGCTTGCTGATAGCTGTTTTCAGCCTTTAGGTAGTCGAGCACCGCATCGGTGTCGCGCTCCTGCAGCCAGGCATACGGGTCGGCGCCTTCGGCCTTGTGGGCGATCGGGGCGTCGCAAATGTTGGCGGATATGGGCATGAAGGGCTCTCGAACAATGTACGAAATGGTCGACGCCATCAGCGGGGCAGCCTGACGGGCGAAAAGCCGTTATCATAAGCGCCTCTTTGCCTGCCTTGCCATGGACACCATGACCGAGAACGACTATCTGATCGCTTGGGGCCTCTACGCCTTTGCCGCTTTGGGCTGCCTGTTGGTGTGGATGCGCATTACCCGCTGGATGTGGCGCTGGCTGCGTGAGCCGCTGCGGTTGCTGGTGGCGGTGCTGTTGTTCAGCCCGACGATTATTGACCCGGTGAAGGAAAAAGTCGCCCCGGCCATCGCCATTACCGCCCTGGACCTGCTGTTCAAGGTCGGCAACAACGCCTGGCGGGCCATCTCCGATCTGTTCATGTACGGCATGATCGCCTTCGGTCTCTACCTGGTCTTCGTGGCAATCCGCTTCGCCATCGAACGTGGAGCAAACGCTCGCAAGGAACAGGCTGCCGCCGCCAAAGCCGCCGCCCGTGCCGATGATCCGGAAGAAGAGGAGCATCCTTTTGGTGGTGCTGGCGATGATCGTTACGGCCGTCCACCTGTGCCGAGCAATCCCCAGCGCATGCGGGTCGAACCTCGCCTGTAACCTTGCCCCCTGCCATTGAGCGAGAGTCCGAGCATGTGTGAGTTATTGGGCATGAGCGCCAATGTCCCGACCGATATCGTGTTCAGCTTCACCGGGCTGATGCAGCGCGGCGGGCGCACCGGTCCGCACCGTGACGGCTGGGGCATCGCCTTCTATGAAGGTCGCGGCTTGCGGCTGTTCCAGGACCCGGCCGCGAGTTGCGAGTCGGAAGTGGCGAATCTGGTGCAGCGCTACCCGATCAAGAGCGAAGTGGTGATCGGCCATATTCGTCAGGCCAACGTCGGCAAGGTCTGCCTGTCCAACACGCACCCGTTCGTCCGTGAACTGTGGGGCCGCAACTGGTGTTTCGCGCATAACGGCCAACTGGCGGATTTTCAGCCGACGGCCAGTTTCTATCGCCCCGTGGGTGATACCGACAGCGAAGCGGCGTTCTGCGATTTGCTCAACCGCGTACGTGCGGCGTTCCCCGAGCCGGTCGACGTCGAAGCGTTGTTGCCGGATCTGGTGGCTGCGTGCGCCGAATACCGTAGCAAAGGCGTGTTCAACTGCCTGCTCAGCGATGGCGACTGGTTGTTCTGTTATTGCTCGACCAAGCTGGCACAGATCACCCGGCGCGCCCCGTTTGGCCCGGCACGCTTGAAGGATGTCGATGTGATCGTCGACTTCCAGGCTGAAACCACTCCCAACGACGTGGTGACGGTGATCGCTACCGAACCGTTGACCGAAAACGAAACCTGGACCCGTTACGAACCGGGTCAATGGAGCCTGTGGCGACGCGGTGAATGCGTCAGTCAGGGCCAGACCTCATAAGGATCCGATACCCATGTTGCTCAGTTATCTACGGCTGGTGTTGTTCGCGGCGGGACTGTTGATCGGTGTCCAGGTGCCGGGGTTCATCAACGATTACGCCAAGCGGGTCGAAGCGCACCTGATTGAAGCTCAGGCCGGGTTGAGCGGCTTCCAGAACACCGCCAATCAGTTTTTCAAGGGCGATATGCAGGCGCTGGTGGCGCATTACCGTGCCAGTGAAGACCCGATCTTTCGCAGCGATGCCGACAGCCTGGGAAACCTGCTGAGCCGTCAGGTTGCGCTGGATAAACAGTTCCAGGCGATGCAAGGCCCGTGGTACATCCGGTTCCTGCAAGTGGTGCTGGCGGCCGACCCGGATATCCGCAAGGAAACCTGGAATGGCTACAGCTACCAGATCCTGCTGACCCCGGAAGCGATGATCTGGGGCATGAGCGGTGCGTTGCTGCTGTCGTTCGGCATCGAGTGCCTGTTTCGCCTGATCGACTGGGTGGTGCTGGGCGGCAAACGCCTGCGCCAGAGCCGGCCGATTGAAGAGCGGGATTTACGCGGACTTTGACAGATCGTTCCCACGCTCTGCGTGGGAATGCCTCAACGGACGCTCCGCGTTCGGCTCTAATGGGACGCGGAGCGTCCCGGGTTGCATTCCCACGCGGAGCGTGGGAACGATCATCCGCTGGCCAAAACGATGTAATTCTCACCCACCTTCCGTGCATACCCCTCCAGCACCTGCTGACACAGCGCCACAATCTCTTCGGCCCACTCCACGCCCACGCGCCACGACACCACCACCTGTAAGTCCGGTGGGCGTTGATCGATGTCGAGCAAGGTCAGTTCTCCGCGCGCCAGTTCCTCGGCCACCAGTACCGGGGGCAACGCGCCAATTCCAAACCCGTCCCGAAGCAACCGGGTAATTGCCGACACCGAATTCACGCAGTTCAGTCGCGGTGCGGCCACTCCATTGGCCTGCATCAGGGCAAGCACTTCCTGATGCGGGTGGGAGTTCTTCGAGTAGGTGATGATCCGTTCATTCGCCAGGTCGGCAATGCCCGAATACGCGCGGTTATAGAGGGAGTTACTGGCAGCGATCCAGCCCATCGGGTGGCTCGCCAGTTCTAGGCTGCGCACGCTTTCCTGACGCAACAGGTCGGTCTGCAGGATCACATCGAGGAAGCCTTTTTGCAGCTGATCGCAGAGGTTCAGCGAGGTATCGGCCACCAGCTCGATTTCCACCAGCGGATAGTGATCGGTCATCTGCGCCACCAACGGGCTGAGCCACGTGTGGATCACGGTGTCCATCACGCCGATGCGCACGCGCCCGGCCTTGCTCGAGCGGGTCTCGATCGACTGCTTGAGTGCCTGCATGGTGTCCATCATTTGCTCGGCGTAATCGAGCACTTTCAAGCCTTCGGGCGTCAGACTCACGCCGCGTGAATCACGCAGGAACAACTTCACCCCAAGTTCGCTTTCCAGCACGGCGATGCGACTGGAAATCGACGCCTGGGTGGTGAACAACTTGTCGGCGGTCAGGCGAAAACTCTTGAGTCGGGCGACCCAGACAAAGGTCTCGAGGAACTTCAGGTTCATGGGATAAAGATTTCTTATGCCTAAGGCAGGTTTTTATTAGTTGGACGCAGCACGGCAGGGCGCACAAAAATCTGGCCATCCGGTTCCCACGATAGGCGTCGTCGGGGCTCAGAACAATACCAATAAAATCAGCGCGGAGATTTGCCATGAGTGCGTCCGACACCCCCGCCATTGCGAAAGCCACGGCTCGCCCGGGACCTTTCGACTGGTATCGCAATATCAATCAGCAGGAACGCCGCACCTTCTGGAGCTGCAAGATCGGCTATGGCCTGGATGGCATGGACACCCAGATGCTCAGCTTCGTGGTGCCGACCCTGATTGCCATGTGGGGCATCACAACTGGCCAGGCCGGGTTGATTCACACCAGCACGTTGATTGCGTCCGCCATCGGTGGTTGGGTCGCGGGGATTCTCTCCGATCGGATCGGCCGGGTGCGAACGTTGCAACTGACCGTCCTGTGGTTTGCCTTCTTCACCTTCCTTTGCGGGTTCGCGCAGAACTACGAACAGCTGCTGATTGCCCGTACGTTGATGGGCTTCGGTTTCGGTGGCGAATGGACCGCGGGCGCGGTGTTGATCGGCGAGGTGATTCGCGCCAAGGACCGTGGCAAGGCCGTGGGCATGGTGCAATCGGGCTGGGCGCTGGGCTGGGGCCTGACCGCGATCCTGTACGCGCTGCTGTTCTCTGTATTGCCGCCGGAAGACGCCTGGCGCGCGCTGTTCATCCTCGGCATCGTGCCGGCGATTTTCGTGATTTTCGTCCGTCGCTTGGTGAAAGATCCGGAAATCTACCGCGAAGCCAAAGCCAGGCAGGAGCCAAGCAATCCGTCGAAGTTCTACGAGATCTTCGCTCCGGGCATACTGTTCACCACGATTCGCGCTTCGTTACTGACCACCGGCGCGCTGGGCGGTTATTACGCAATCACGTCCTGGCTGCCAACCTTCCTGAAAAACGAGCGCGGTCTGAGCGTGCTCAATACCAGCGGGTATCTGGCGATGGTGATCGTCGGGTCCTACGTCGGTTATGTCATCAGCGCGTACCTGACCGACATCCTCGGCCGCAAAAAGAACTTCATCCTGTTCGCTGTCGGCTCGTTCACCATCGTTTTGCTCTACACCCAATTGCCGGTCAGCAACGGCGTGATGCTGTGGCTGGGCTTTCCGCTGGGGTTCTTCGCCTCGGGGATTTTCAGTGGCATGGGCGCGTTCCTGACCGAATTGTTCCCTACACGCATTCGCGGTTCCGGCCAGGGCTTTTGCTACAACATCGGTCGGGCGCTGGCGGCGTTGTTCCCGCTGCTGATCGGTCTGCTCAGCCAGACCGTGCCGCTGAGCGTGGGCATCGGCGCCTTTGCGGCAGTGTCCTACGGCGTGGTGATCCTTGCAGCCTTGAGCCTGCCGGAAACCCGTGGCAAGCAACTCGACGTTCAGTAACTGATAATCTGCGGACGTGTCATACGGATATGTCCCGCAGCCAAAAAGAACAAAGCCTACAGGAGTGTTCACCGTGAGCCGCCTGCTATTGAACTGCGACATCGGCGAGAGCTTCGGTAACTGGACCATGGGTCTGGACGCCGAGGTCATGCCTTTCATCGATTGCGCCAACATCGCCTGCGGCTTTCACGCCGGTGATCCGAGCATCATGCGCAAGACTGTCAGCCTCGCGCTCAGCCATGGCGTGCAGATCGGCGCCCATCCGGCCTATCAGGACCTGGTGGGGTTCGGCCGGCGCTCCATGGCCTACGCCACCCAGGAACTGCAGGATATTGTGCATTACCAGATCGGTGCGCTTGATGGCATCTGCCGGGCGCAGGGCGGACGCGTCAGTTACGTCAAACCCCACGGTGCGATGTACAACGACATGATGGCCAATCCGGCGCAATTGCGTGCGGTGCTGCAAGCTGTGGCGTCCTATGACCGCGACCTGCCGTTGATGTTGATGGCCACCAGGGACAACAGCGCCGCGCAGCAACTGGGTGATGAATATGGCGTGACCCTGTGGTTCGAAGCCTTCGCTGACCGTGCCTACGACAGCGCCGGCATGCTGGTTTCGCGACAACTGCCGGGGGCGGTGCATCACGATCCGGAAAAAATCATCGGGCAGGCGCTGACCATTGCCCGTGGCGAACACCTCACCGCCAGCGACGGCAGCGCCTTGCACCTGCAGGCCAACACCCTCTGCGTGCACGGCGACAACGCCAGTTCGGTGGCCGCCGTGCAACGGATCCGCCAAGCCCTGAACCAGCAGAGCACGTCATGAAACTGCGGGTGGAAGTGGTCGCGCTGGATTGCCTGATGGTGCGCCTGTTCGATGAGATCGCAGAAGCCAACATGCCGTGGATGCTCGCCGCCAGCGAAAGTCTGCGGGCAGCGTTTGCCGGGCATCTGATCGATCTTGTGCCGTCCTATACAACGTTGATGGTGCATTACGACCTGACAGCATTGAGCCCGGCCCAGGCCCGTGAATTGATCGCCGAAGCGTTGATCGATCTGTCGCCCAACGCGCGCACTCGTGGCACCTGTCACGTGTTGCCGGTGTGGTACGACCTGAGTGTCGGCCCCGAGCTGAGGCTGTTGTCGCAACGCAGCGGCTTGGCAGTGGAGGAGGTGATCCGGCGTCACAGCGAGCGTGAGTATCAGGTGTTCGCCTTGGGCTTTGCCCCCGGCTTCGCTTTCATGGGGCTGGTGGAAGAGGTGCTGGCCGCACCGCGCCTGAACACCCCGCGCAAGAAAGTCGCCGCCGGCAGTGTCGGCATTGCCGAGCGACAAACGGCAGCCTATCCGGTGGTGTCGCCGGGTGGTTGGAATCTGATCGGCCGCACGCCCGCCCGATTGTTTGACCGCAACCGTGACGGCTACAGCCTGATGCAACCGGGCGATACGGTGCGCTTTGAAGCTGTAGGTCATGCCGAATTCATCAATCTGGGCGGGGACGATACGCCTCTGGAGGCCCAGGCATGAGCCAGTTGACGATTGAGGCGAGTACGCCGTTGTGTCTGTTGCAGGACGCCGGCCGTTTCGGTGTGCGGCATCTGGGCGTGACCCAGGGTGGCGCCGCCGATTGGCGTTCGATGTCCTGGGCCAATTGGTTGCTGGGTAACGCGCTGGATGCCGCGGTGATTGAAATCACCCTTGGCGGGTTCACTGTTGTGGCCGAAGAAGATTGTGTATTGGCGTTGGCCGGAGCGGACCTCGGTGCACGCATCAATGGTGAGGCGTTGGCCCCTTGGCGCAGTTTCCGGCTGAACAAAGGTCAGCGTTTGCAATTCACTCAGCCATTGCTCGGTGCGCGTGCCTATCTGGCCGCACCGGGCGGGTTCGATGCGCCGAAGGTGTTGGGCAGCAGCGCGACAGTGGTCCGTGAGGCGCTCGGCGGGCTGGACGGCATGGGCCACGCGCTGACCAAAGGCGCAAGTTTGAGCTATTCGGGCAATTCAGTGATATTGCTGCGGGAATTGACCGCAGACCAGCGGCCGGACCTGAGTCTCGAGGCTCCTTTGGATCTGGTCATCGGCGCGCAGATCGGCCAATTCAGCGGACAAAGCCTGTTCGATGCGTTCAACAACGCATGGAGCCTCGACAGCCGCGCCGACCGCATGGGCATTCGCCTGTTGGGCACGGCGTTGCAGTACCAGGGCAAACCGATGATCTCCGAAGGCATTCCGCTGGGGGCGGTCCAGGTACCGCCAGACGGGCAGCCGATTGTATTGCTCAATGACCGGCAGACCATTGGTGGGTATCCGCGATTGGGGGCGTTGACGCCGTTGGCGCTGGCACGATTGGCGCAGTGTCTGCCGGGGGGGCAGGTGCGGTTGAAGCCGGTGGTGCAGGAGGTGGCGCATCGGGAACAGGTCGAGTATTTACAGCGGTTTTTGAGCCGCTAAAAGCATCGCGGGCAAGCCCGCTCCCACAGGGTTGAACGTTGTTCACAAAATTTATGAACAACACAAATCATTGTGGGAGCGGGCTTGCCCGCGATGGCGTCAGACCAGGCAACACAAATCACTTGGAAAGAAACCGCATTCCTTCCTCCAACCCGCGCAAGGTCAGCGGATACATCTGGTCATCGATCAAGTCCCGCACAATATTGGTCGATGAGGTATAGCCCCAAGTGTCCTTCGGGTACGGGTTGATCCAGATGAGCTTCTTGTACTTTTCCTTGAACCGCTGCATCCACACATAACCGGCTTCTTCGTTCCAGTGCTCGACACTGCCACCGGCCTGGGTGATTTCATACGGCGCCATGGCGGCGTCGCCGATGAAGATCACTTTGTAGTCGGCGCCGTACTTGTGCAGCAGGTCCATGGTCGAGGTGCGCTCGGACGTGCGGCGCATGTTGTTCTTCCACACCGATTCATAAATGAAGTTGTGGAAGTAGAAGTACTCCAGATGCTTGAACTCGGTCTTGCAGGCCGAGAACAGCTCTTCGCAGATCTTCACGTGCGCATCCATCGAACCGCCGATATCGAACAGCAGCAGCAACTTGACGGTGTTGCGCCGCTCCGGTCGCATCTGGATGTTCAGCAACCCCGCGTCCTTGGCGGTGTGGTCGATGGTGCCATCGATGTCCAGCTCTTCTGCCGCGCCCTGGCGAGCGAACTTGCGCAACCTTCGCAGGGCGACCTTGATGTTGCGGGTGCCCAACTCGACCGAATCGTCCAGGTTCTTGTATTCACGCTGGTCCCAGACCTTGGCCGCCTTGCCCTGGCGCTTGCCGGCGTCGCCGACTCGAATGCCTTCCGGGTTGAAACCACCGGAACCGAACGGGCTGGTGCCACCGGTGCCGATCCATTTGTTGCCACCGGCATGGCGTTCCTTCTGTTCTTCCAGGCGTTTCTTGAACTCTTCGATCAGCTTGTCCAGGCCACCGAGGGACTGGATCGCGGCGCGCTCTTCATCGGTCAGCGAGCGCTCGAACTCCTTGCGCAGCCAGTCTTCCGGAATCAAGGCCTGCAGGTGGTCGTCGAGCTTTTCCAGGCCATTGAAGTAAGCACCGAAGGCCCGGTCGAACTTGTCGAAATGCTTTTCGTCCTTCACCAGGATCGCCCGGGACAAGTAGTAGAACTCGTCCATGTCGGCGAAGGTCACGCGCTGTTTCAGCGCGTTGATCAAGTCCAGCAGCTCGCGTACCGAGACCGGCACCTTGGCTGCGCGCATTTCATTGAAGAGATTGAGCAACATGGGTTGACGCCTGTTCAGTAGTGCTTAGCGGCTGCCGCGACGACTCATGAACGCCAGACGTTCAAGCAATTGCACGTCTTGTTCGTTCTTTACCAAGGCACCGGCCAGCGGCGGGATAGCCTTGGTCGGATCGCGTTCGCGCAGCACCGCTTCGCCGATGTTGTCGGCCATCAGCAGCTTCAGCCAGTCCACCAGTTCGGAGGTCGATGGCTTCTTCTTCAGCCCCGGCACCTTGCGCACATCGAAGAACACATCCAGCGCTTCGCTGACCAGGTCTTTCTTGATGTCCGGGTAGTGCACGTCGACGATTTTCTGCAGGGTGCTGCGGTCCGGGAAGGCGATGTAGTGGAAGAAGCAGCGACGCAGGAAAGCGTCCGGCAGCTCTTTTTCGTTGTTGGAGGTAATGATGATGATCGGACGCTTTTTCGCCTTGATGGTCTCGTCGATCTCGTAAACGTAGAACTCCATCTTGTCGAGTTCTTGCAGCAGATCGTTAGGGAATTCGATGTCGGCCTTGTCGATTTCATCGATCAGCAGGATCACCCGTTCGTCGGACTCGAAAGCTTCCCAGAGCTTGCCTTTTTTCAGGTAATTACGGACGTCGTGGACCTTTTCGTTGCCCAGTTGCGAGTCGCGCAGACGGCTCACCGCGTCGTACTCGTAAAGGCCTTGATGAGCCTTGGTGGTGGATTTGATGTGCCAGGTGATCAGCTTGGCGCCAAAGGATTCGGCCAGTTGTTCGGCGAGCATGGTCTTGCCGGTGCCCGGTTCGCCCTTGACCAGCAATGGCCGCTCCAGGGTGATGGCGGCGTTGACCGCCAGCTTCAGGTCATCGGTGGCGACGTAGGCCTGGGTGCCTTCGAACTTCATCTGCTAATCCTCGAACGGTAACGCCGACCTGAAGAGGCAGGGCGGGGCGCAATAAAATAGTCAGCCCCGACTATAACGCGCTGCCCGGTCGACTGTGAACGCAGACGGCTTATTCAGTCTCTGAATGGAGCGTCACATCTTGACTCAGTCTCGGCGGCTGGCCAGTATTGAGCTATCGCCACAATGGCGATAGCTTGCGATGCATGTCTACCAAATATCGGTTTCGAGATACCTATCGCATTCAGTTGCGCGAAAAGGATCATCCGCCACCTCACGTCCACCTGGTCGGTGGCGGGCTGGATGTGATGTTGAGCCTGGAAACCATCGAAGTGATGGCGGGCAAGGCACCGCCGCTGATTATCAAGGAGGCGCAGCAATGGGTCAGGGCTCATCAGGCGCAATTGCTGGAGGATTGGAAACAATGTTACCCATGAAACGACCACGATTGTCGGCGGTTCAGGCTTTGCCGGATTACCGGATGGCCCTGACCTTCATTGACGGTCAGCAATTGATTCTGGATTTGAGCCAAGACCTGCAAGCCTTTGCGGGGCTACAACCGCTGTTGGGAAGTGCTTTTGAACAGGTCGTGCTGGGGGATGACGGCTGGTTCGTCGAATGGCCCGAGCAGGACATTCAGATTGGCGCCGATACCTTGTATCTGGATGCTCTCGCGCAAAATGCGTCGGATGAAAATACCCGCATTTTTATCGACTGGCGTGCACGCACCGGCTTGTCACTCAATCAGGCCGCCGAGGCACTGGGAGTTAGCAGCCGCAGTATCAGCCGCTACAGCAGCGGTCGCGAGGCGGTGCCACGTTCTCTGGCTTTGGCGTGTCTGGGCTGGGATTATTTGCAACTGCAATCGAAAAGCCCCAGGGCAGCCGAGGAAAACGGCCGCTACATCGTCACGCGTAAGCGTTAATCGCTATCCGGCTTCGATCGCTCGTAGCGCGCATTGAATGCCTGGATGAAACCATTGCGCAAAATCTGCAAAAACGCTTCGAAAGCGCTGATATCTTGCTGGTGCACGCTGCCGCTGAGTTCGACCCGGGTGGCGAACTGGTTTTTACCCTGATTCTTCAGCACGGTTTCGGTACCGCCCACCAGCGCTTCCCAGACTGATCGGAACAGGCCTTTTTTTTCGTTTTCCACGTCTTGTTGCCAGTTGAATACATCGACGTCGCGCAACAGCGGCTTTATGTAGCCCTTGAGCCGGCCTTTGTTCGCTTCGGCTTCGATCACCACATCGCCATGGCCGGCATTGAAGTCGAACTTGCCATAGGCAGAAGCAAAGTCATTCATGCGTTTGAGCTCGATTTTCCTGGCTCGCATGCGGAATTCAAACTCCTCGAAATTGCTCATTGGATCGAAGGTCGCAGTGGTTTCAAGCGGTGCGTGCCCCAGCAGCAACGCCTTGCCTTCGAACCGTGCGTCGCGTTTGCCTTCGGTGTCGACCACGTTGGTCAGGTTGAAAATGCTCGCGTCGACATTGGTGGCATTCATGTTCACCGGAGGTTTTGAATTGAAGTTACGGAAACTGATTTTGCCGTCCCGGATCCGCACTTCGTTCAAGGTGATGGGCAACAGTTTGCCCAGCTGCGCCCGCCAGTCGGTGCCCTGGCCGGTCTGAGAGTTCTTCTTGTTGGCGCCACCGTCGACGAAGTTCACTTCGGGTTTGATGAACTGGACTTCGGCGACGACCGCATGGTCGTGCCAGAGCGAGTGCCAGCTGACAGAGAGGTCGATCAACGGCGCATTGACGAAGGGTACCGGTACCTTGCCATCGACCTTGACGATTTTCAGCCCGTTGATTTTGTAGGCGCCACGCCACAAGGCCAGGTCCACGTCGGTAATCTGGCCGCGATAATCACCCATGTCTGCCAACCGGTCGTTCAAGTAGTCACGCACCAGGTAGGGCAGTGCGAAATGCAGGACAATCAGCAGCACAACAAGGCCGGCGAGGGTCCATAGCGGCCAGCTGTATCGACGTTTCATAGTGGCAAATCTCTGGCGATCTAAAGCCATTGACTGCACTGGCGTCTGGACGTTCGACTCGACTGGACGCCTACCGGCAAGAGGCTTACCTTGATGCCCTATTTCAATGCTGTCGTAAGGACCCAGCCATGAGCCGTATTTTTGCTGACAACGCCCATTCCATCGGCAATACGCCGCTGGTTCAAATCAACCGTATTGCCCCTCGCGGTGTGACCATCCTGGCCAAGATCGAAGGGCGAAACCCCGGTTACTCGGTCAAATGCCGGATTGGCGCCAACATGATCTGGGATGCCGAAGGCACCGGCAGACTCAAGCCGGGCATGACCATTGTCGAACCGACTTCCGGTAACACCGGTATTGGCCTGGCATTTGTCGCCGCCGCGCGGGGCTACAAACTGATGCTGACCATGCCGGCATCCATGAGCATCGAACGCCGCAAGGTGCTCAAGGCACTGGGGGCCGAACTGGTACTGACCGAGCCGGCCAAAGGCATGAAGGGTGCCATTGAAAAGGCCGGGGAAATCGTCGCGAGCGATCCGTCCTCGTACTTCATGCCGGCACAATTCGATAACCCGGCAAACCCGGCCATCCATGAAAAAACCACCGGTCCGGAAATCTGGAATGACACGGATGGCGCGGTGGATGTTCTGGTGGCAGGTGTAGGAACCGGTGGAACCATTACCGGTGTGTCGCGGTATATCAAGAATACCCAGGGCAAACCGATTCTCTCGGTGGCCGTCGAACCGGTCGTTTCGCCGGTGATCACTCAGTTGATGGCCGGTCAGGAAATCAAGCCGAGCCCGCACAAGATCCAGGGAATTGGTGCCGGTTTCGTGCCGAAGAACCTCGACTTGTCGATGGTTGATCGCGTCGAGCTGGTCAGCGACGAAGAGTCCAAGGCCATGGCCCTGCGTCTGATGCAGGAGGAAGGCATTCTGTGCGGTATCTCCTGCGGTGCGGCGATGGCGGTAGCGGTGAGGTTGGCCGAAACCCCGGAAATGCAGGGCAAAACCATCGTGGTGATCCTGCCGGACTCTGGGGAGCGCTACTTGTCGAGCATGTTGTTCAGCGATCTGTTTACCGACCAGGAGAACCAGCAGTAAACCGCTTTCGTTCGGGTGAGGATGGAGAAGGGGCATAGGCCTTCTCCATCGAGGCTGATGGTCGTCAGCCAGCGTTCAGGCCCTGCGTGTTAACAAGTGCTTTGTTGCGTAATCGTTAACACTGAATGTCGGGGCCGGCGGGTTTTTCCCTTGGTTGGTCATGTTTATCATGCCAGCAGCAACGTCGGGTAAATGGCGTTGTGTAACGTGTCTGTCACCAAGGAGCTGTTGATGACCTTTTCCTTTGCCGCGAAGGCGTCGTTGTTGCTGCTGTTTCTGGGCAGTACCCTCTATGTGCATTTACGTGGCAAGGCGCGTTTGCCGGTCCTGCGCCAGTTCGTCAACCACTCGGCCCTCTTTGCCCCTTATAACGCCCTGATGTATCTGTTTTCCAGCGTGCCTTCGAAACCTTATCTGGACCGCAGCCGGTTTCCCGAGCTGGATTGTCTTAAGGACAACTGGGAAGTCATTCGCGACGAAGCGATGGACCTGTTCGACGAGGGTTATATCCGCGCTGCGGAGAAAAACAACGACGCCGGATTTGGATCGTTCTTCAAGAAAGGCTGGAAGCGCTTCTATCTCAAGTGGTACGACAAACCATTACCTTCGGCAGAGCTGCTATGTCCGAAAACAGTGGAACTGGTCAGCAGCATTCCCAACGTCAAGGGCGCGATGTTTGCGCTTCTGCCAGGCGGCAGTCACCTCAACCCGCACCGTGATCCATTCGCCGGTTCCCTGCGTTATCACCTGGGCCTGTCAACCCCGAACTCCGATGACTGCCGCATCTTCGTCGACGGTCAGGAGTACGCCTGGCGCGACGGTGAGGACGTGATGTTCGACGAGACTTATGTGCATTGGGTGAAGAACGAGACCGACAAGACTCGCGTCATCCTGTTCTGCGATATCGAGCGACCGTTAAGCAACCGATTGATGACCCGCATCAACCGTTCGATCAGTGCTTTTCTGGGCCGCGCCACCGCACCGCAGAACCTCGATGACGAACGGGTAGGCGGTATCAATCAGGCGTATGCCTGGAGCAAGCGCTTCAGCGACACATTCAGCGGGGCAGTCAAACAGTGGAAACGCGGTAATCCCAAGGCCTACCGAGCCTTGCGCCCGGTGTTGGCGGTGGTGGTGCTGATGGTGTTGGGGTACTGGTTGTTCGGGTGATTGCCTGCATCACAAAAACTCGGATGTAGCATAGGCCCGGCACTAGGCGCCGGGCCTTTTTCATTTGCTCAACGCATGCTCGGCCCTTACCGAATTCATGAACGCCTGCATCGCCGATGACTGGATGCGATGACGTCGTGTGATCAATCCGTAGGGTGGCAAGCGTGCTTCGAATTTGATCGGCAACACAGCCAGCAGGTCGCGGCCGGGATAATCCTCGACCACCGACAGCGGTGTGACGCCGAGCATGTCGGTTTGTTGAATCAACGACAGCAAGGTCATGATCGAGGTGGTTTCGACGATGCTGCTCGGGATGTCGACCCGGGCATTGTGGAACACCTGATTGATGATCGCGCGCATCGGGCTCGGGTGCTGTTGCAAGACCCAGGTCATGTTCTGCAACTCGGCCCAGCTCAGTTGCGTCTCCTTCGCCAATGGGTTTTGCGCACCGGCGATCACGCACAGGGCTTCTTCGCCAAGGCTGTCGAACAACAGTTCTTCGGCACGTGCGCCGACCGGGATCCGCCCCAATACGACGTCCAGTTGATCCTGCAACAGCGCCTGCACCAGCACGTCGCTGGTGTCGACCTGAATGCTCATCGACAAGCGTGGATGGCTTTGTTTCAAGGTCGCGATGGTGCGTGTCAGCAAACCCGAAGCCAGTGCCGGGATCGCGCCGACTGCCACCCGGCCCAGATTGCCGGATTCAAGTGCGACCAGTTCTTCGCGCATGCCGCTGAGTTCGGCGAAGACCATGCGCGCGTAGTAAATGACGGTTTCGCCGAACGGGGTGGGGCGCATGCCGCGGGGTAGGCGTTCGAACAACTCGACACCGAGCAAGTCCTCGGCTTCGTGGAGCATTTTGGTGGCAGCGGGTTGGGTCATGCCGATGTGATCGGCGGCGCGGCGCAGCGAACCGAATTCCTGTAACGCCAGCATCAGGCGCAGTTGGCGCAGACGCAGTCGACTATGGATGACATTGGCAACAGGAATTCGGGTCATGGGCTGCGCTCGCAGAAAAGTCTGTGGCAAGCCTGACAACAAATGTCAGGCGTTGCCAGCTTTGCTGTGTCACAGCACCGATTTTGCCTTGGCGACGTGGGATTTGCGCAAGCCCAACAGCGTGCCCAGCGCCTTGGATATCAACGGCCAGAACAGCATCAGCAGCGCTGCAGTGGTCAGGCTGCCGACCAATGGGTTGGACCAGAAAATCCCCAGTTGCCCGTCAGAGAACAGCATCGACTGACGGAATGCATCTTCGGCCTTGTCTCCCAAAACCGCCGCCAGCACCAGCGGCGCAATCGGGTAGCCGAGTTTCTTGAACAGGTAACCCAGCGCACCGAAGCCCAGCATCAGCACGACGTCGAAGAACGAGTTGTGCACCGAGTACGCGCCGATGGCACAGACCATGATGATGATCGGCGCGATGATCGAAAACGGAATGCGCAGGATCGAGGCGAACAGCGGCACAGTGGCCAACACCACGATCAGGCTGACCACGTTGCCCAGGTACATGCTGGCGATCAGGCCCCAGACGAAGTCATGTTGTTCGACAAACAGCGTCGGCCCGGGGTGCAGGCCCCAGATCATCAAGCCGCCGAGCATTACCGCCGCCGTGGCCGAACCTGGAATACCCAGGGTCAGCATCGGCAGCAGCGCGCTGGTGCCGGCGGCGTGGTCGGCGGTTTCCGGGGCGATCACGCCTTCGACTTCGCCTTTGCCGAAGTTCTCGCGGTTCTTCGAAAAGCGCCGTGCCAGGCTGTAGCTCATGAACGATGCCGCCGTCGGGCCGCCGGGGGTGATGCCCATCCAGCAACCGACCAGGGTGCTGCGCACAATGGTCCACCAGTAGCGTGGCAATTTCGCCCAGGTGCGCAAGATCACCATCGGTGTTATGCGTGCGTGTTCACCGCGGAACACCAGGCCTTCCTCTACCGTGCAGAGGATTTCGCCGATGCCGAACAGGCCGATCACCGCCACCTCAAAACTGATCCCGGTCATCAGGATCGGCTGATCGAACGTCAGGCGCAAATTGCCCGAAACGGTGTCCATGCCAACGGCCGCCATGGCGAAACCGATCATCATCGCCACCACGGTTTTCAGCGGCGGGTTCTTGCTCATGCCAATGAACGTACAGAACGCCAGCAGGTACACCGCGAAGAACTCCGGTGAGCTGAAGGACATGGCGAACGCGGCGATTTTCGTCGACAGGAACGTCAGCAGCAACACGCCGCACAAGGCACCGATCAGGGCCGAACTGAACGCGGCGGTCAACGCTTCGGCAGCGCGGCCTTCGCGGGCCATCGGGTAGCCGTCGAAGGTGGTCGCCACCGATGAGGGTTCACCGGGGATGTTGAACAGGATCGAGGTGATCGAGCCGCCGAACAGCGCGCCCCAATACATGCACGACAGCAGAATGATCGCCGACACGGGCGACATGGTGAAGGTCAATGGCAGCAACAGTGCCACGCCGTTGGGGGCGCCGAGACCGGGCAACACACCGACCAGGATGCCCAGCAAAACGCCGACCACCATCAGGCCAATGTGGCCCGGGGTCAGGATCAGGTTCATGCCTTGCAACAGGGAATCGAATTCGCTCATTTGAAGTTTCTCCCGGCCAGGGCAATCCAGTCGCCCATCGGACCGGCATCCAGCGGGACCTTGAACCACAGCGCGAAAATCAGATAGCTGGCAAGTACCGCGCCGAGGGACACGCTGGCGATCATCCATTTGCCGTACGGTTTTGCACGGACTTTGTCACGCCACATGAACCAGGCAATGAACGCCGCCGATGCCAGGTAGATACCGGTGAACGGCATGGCAGCCACGAACAGCGCAATCGGTACAAACACCGACATCACTTGCTTGAAGGCATCGCGATTGACGAAGGCCACGCTCAAGGCGTGCCAGCGCACCAGCGTCAACACACCATTGGCGACGCTGGCGGCGCTCAGCAGCAGGCCGATGTAGAACGGGAAATAACCCGGCTCGGGGCCGGCATCACCCCAACCGATGCCTTGTTCGACACTGCCGAACATCACCACGGCGCCGATCAGGGTGGTGAACAGCGTCAGGCCGAGTTCGACCCAACGGGTGCCGACCAGCGCCGGTGAATCCGAAGAATGGGACATCAAACACCTCCAGCAGGTGACGGCCGCCCTTGAGCGAGCGGCCCTGGCAACTTCAGTTTTTCAGCCAGCCGGCTTCCTTGAACACCGGAGTGACGCGGGCGGTGTCTTTTTCGATGTAGGCGGTCAAAGGTTCGCCTTCGAGGAACGTCGGCACCAGCGCGTTCTGTTTGACGTAAGCCTTGAACTCATCAGTCTGGGTGACTTTGCGCATCAGCTCGACATAGAACGCCCGTTGTTCAGCGCTGACATCGCCGGGCATGAACACGGTGCGTGGGAAGCGATACTGGTCGATACCCAGGCCTTGCTCATGACAGGTCGGTACGTCGGCCCAGGATTTGTCGCCGGCGACTTTTTCGGTATAGCCCATGCGCTCCTTACTGAAGACGCAGAGTGGTTCGACCTGATCGCCACGCCACTGGCTGATGCTTTCGCTGGGGTTGTTGACGTTGGCGGCGATGTGTTTGCCAGCCAGTTGGGTGGCGGCTTCACTGCCGCTCTTGAACGGGATGTACACCAGTTTGCTGTTGTTGGTCTGATTGAGCAGCAGGGTCAGGGTCTGGTCGACGTCCTTGGACTGGCTGCCACCCATGCGCAGTTTCGATGGATCAGCCTTGGCCGCTTCGTAGAAACCTTTCGCGTCTTTCCACGGCGCGCCTTTGTAGCTCCAGAGAATGAAGTCATCTTCGGCCACGGCGGCAATCGGGGTCAGTTCCTGCCATTGATAGCCGAGCTTGGACACCAGCGGCAGCAGGTAAATGTTGTTGGTACCGATCACCAGTTTCTCGGCATCGCCTTTGTTCATCTTCATGTCGAGGAACGCTTCGGCACCGTTGCCGCCGCCCTTGTTGAGAACGATGGTGTTGACGTCGAGCAGCTTGTGGGTGGTGATGATCGACTGGATCAGGCGACCGAGTTGGTCGGTGCCGCCACCGGGGCCACCGGCAACGACGATTTCGACGTTCTTGTCCGGTTGCCAGGCGGCCTGAGCAAGAGCAGGAAGCGCGCCAGCGGCGACCAGGGTGCAGCCAAGAAACAGACGGGAAGTGCGACGGACGAATGCATTTCGCATGATGGAAGAGCCTCGTTTTTGTATTTGTTATAAGTGACTTGTCTGCGCCGTGAAGCCGCAAGCCTGGTCCTGAGTGTGGGAAGGTGTTGTCGCCGCGTCTAGTCAAAACAATACATACACCGATAGCCTGGGGTTATAGCTTGTAAAACGAGGCTGAAGTTATTGCAGGGGTGAGCCTGCTCGCAATGGAATCGGCACATGACATAACCCGAGGCTATCGCCTTATTTCAAGTTTTGATTAGACGGTTGTCACCAGGCCTTTGATAGTACTGAGCAATGCCGCATGTGGGAGGCTAATGATGTCCCATACAAGAACAATAAAAGAGGTTCGTGCCATGGCTCGTCCCAGCGTGGCCTGAACCCTTGAGGAGTGAAGCATGAAAAAAACCACAATTGCCATGGTTCTCGGAGACCCAGCGGGCATTGGCCCGGAGTTGATTGCACGTCTGCTGGCCGAACCGGAAGTACGCAACAAGGCCAACGTGATCCTGATCGCCGACGAAGCGGAAATGCGTCGCGGCATGCGCATCGCCGCCGTGGAATTCCCCTATCGCCGGGTAGAGTCACTTGAGCAGCTATCGTTCGTTGATGAGACGCCACTTTTTTACGACTTTCGCGGCGACGCGATCGGTGAATTCCCGCGCAGCGAAGCCAGTGTGATTGGCGGTCGCTACAGCCTCGACACGCTGGAACAGGCCCTGCGCCTGACCGAAGCGGGGACTACCGATGCGATCCTGTTCGGCCCCCTGAACAAGACCTCGCTGCACATGGCCGGCATGGCGCACAACGACGAATTGCACTGGTTTGCCGAGTTGCTGGATTTCCACGGACCGTTTTGCGAATTCAACGTGCTCGACAATCTGTGGACTTCACGGGTGACGTCCCACGTCGCCCTGGCCGAGGTCTCGGGCCTGCTAAGCCAGGAGCGGGTGGTGGAAGCGATTCAATTGATCGATACCGCGCTCAAGCGCAACGGCCTGGAGAAACCGCGCATCGGCGTTTGCGGCCTGAACCCGCACAACGGCGACAACGGCTCGTTCGGCCGCGAAGAACTGGACATCATCGGCCCGGCGGTGCGCTCGGCGCAGGCACTGGGCATTGCAGCGGAAGGGCCGTATCCCGGGGACACGATTTTCTTGAAGGTACAGGGCGATGCCAGTGCCTTCGACGCGGTTGTCACCATGTACCACGACCAGGGCCAGATCGCGATCAAGTTGATGGGCTTCTCCCGTGGCGTGACGGTGCAGGGCGGCTTGCCAATCCCGATCACCACTCCGGCCCATGGCACTGCGTTTGATATTGCAGGGCAGGGCAAGGCCAATGTCGGCGCCACGCGCCAGGCGTTCGAGATTGCTTGCCGGATGGGCGCCAACAGCTACTGATCCACTTTTTCCAACAACCTGAACTCCCTGTGGGAGCGGGCTCGCCCGCGATAGCGGTCTGTCAGTTACAGCTCATGTGACTGACCAGACGCCATCGCGGGCAAGCCCGCTCCCACAGTTTTTTTGCGTGCCGGTTCGATAACCCTACCTCGCTACAAAATCCTTTATGTGATCACCCCTGGTTATCGCCGGATACGCATAAGTGATTATCCGCAGTCCCCGCACGCTGGCTAAAGTCGCCCCATCGAATGCCGGAGCCCTCCCAGAAAAGGCGCTGTGCACACGACTGACAATGACAAGAAGCCGACAGCCCAAGGAACTGTATTCATGAAAATCAAAGCGATCCGTACCCGCGTATTCGAGTGGAAAGGCAAAGTCGTTCCACCGCAAGCGCACTTCTGCACCAACGCCAGCGACATCCTGTTCGAGCGCGGCGACGCCATGGGCTCGTTCCGTTTCCACGGCTGGCTGGTGGTGGAAGTCGAGACCGACACCGGTCTTGTCGGCATCGGTAACTGCGCCCTGGCACCCCGTGTGGCCAAGGAAATCATCGACACCTACCTGGCCCCGATCGCCATCGGCGAAGACCCGTTCGACAACGAATACATCTGGCAGAAAATGTACCGCCAGAGCCACGCCTGGGGGCGCAAAGGTATCGGCATGGCGGCGATCTCGGCGATCGACATCGCCATCTGGGACATCATGGGCAAAGCCGTCAACAAACCGGTGTTCAAGTTGCTTGGCGGGCGCACCAAGGAAAAGATCTGGACCTACGCCTCCAAGCTCTACGCCAACGACAACCTCGACCTGTTCCTCGAAGAAGCCCAAGGCTATCTGAATCAGGGTTTCACCGCGCTGAAGATGCGCTTCGGCTACGGTCCGAAAGACGGCCCGGCGGGCATGCGTCGCAACATCGAACAAGTGCGTGCCCTGCGCCAACTGGCCGGCCCTGACGTCGACATCATGCTCGAATGCTACATGGGCTGGACCCTGGAATACGCACGTCGCATGTTGCCGAAGCTGGCCGAATTCGAACCGCGCTGGCTGGAAGAGCCGGTGATCGCCGATGACATCGAAGGCTACATCGAACTGAAAAAAATGGGGATCATGCCGATCTCCGGCGGCGAGCACGAATTCACCTCCTACGGTTTCAAGGACTTGCTGGAACGCCGCGCCGTCGACGTGATCCAGTACGACACCAACCGCGTCGGCGGCATCACCGCTGCGCGCAAGATCAACGCCATGGCCGAAGCCTGGTCGGTGCCGGTGATCCCTCACGCCGGGCAGATGCACAACTATCACCTGACCATGTCTACCACCGCCTCGCCGATGGCCGAGTTCTTCCCGGTGTTCGACGTCGAAGTCGGCAACGAACTGTTCTACTACGTGTTCAAAGGCGAGCCGCAACCGGTCAACGGCTACATCCAGCTCGATGACCACAAGCCGGGCCTGGGCCTGGAAATCTCCGATGAATACCTGAGCGACTTCAACATCATCGAGTGACCTGCAGGCGCCGTCACTCAGCGGCGCCCACCCTGACTTTCTGGAGGGCCACCATGCGCCTGATTCAATTCGAAAACGCCGCCGGGGAACGCCAGGTCGGACTCGTCGACAGGGCACAAGTCCAAGTGCTTCAGGGCACCCGCAACACCCGTGAACTGGCACTTGCAGCGATCCGCGGCAAGCGCAGCCTGCAAGAGGAGGTCGCCTCGCGCGGTACAGCGCCGGGCCCGGATTACGCACAGCTGTTGCAACAAGGCAAAGTCCTGCCACCACTGGACCATGAAGACCCGGCGCATTGCCTGATCAGCGGCACCGGTCTGACGCATCTGGGCAGCGCCTCGGCGCGGGACAAAATGCACCAGCATGACGGTGCGGTCGAAGCCGGCATGACCGACACCATGCGCATTTTCAAATGGGGCCTTGAAGGCGGCAAGCCCGCGGCGGGGCAGGTCGGTGCGCAACCGGAATGGTTCTACAAGGGCGACGGCAGTATCGTCGTGCGCCCCGGCGCGGACTTCCCGGTGCCGCCGTTCGCCGAAGATGCCGGCGAAGAGCCGGAGCTGACCGGCCTGTACGTGATTGGCGACGATGGCCTGCCGTATCGCGTCGGTTATGCATTGGGTAATGAGTTCTCCGACCACGTCATGGAACGGCGCAATTACCTGTACCTCGCCCACTCGAAGTTGCGCAGTTGCTCCTACGGTCCGGAATTGCGCGTTGGGGAGCTGCCCAAGCACCTGGTCGGCACCAGCCGCATCAAACGCAATGGCGAAACGATCTGGGAGAAGGAATTTCTCAGCGGCGAAGACAACATGTGCCACAGCCTGGCCAACCTCGAATTCCATCACTTCAAATACGCGCAGTTTTTGCGTCCCGGCGATGTTCATGTGCATTACTTCGGCACCGCTACCCTGTCATTCGCCGACGGTGTGAAGACCCAGCCCGGGGATCGTTTTCAGATCAGCCTCGATGAGTTCGGCGCGCCGCTGGTCAACGGTATCGGCGAAAGTGCCCAGCCGTTGGGCATCGGGCAGGTGCGCACACTCTGACAAGGATCGGGAAAATCCGACGAACCTGTGGGAACAGGCTTGCCAGCGATTGGCCCTCAAGCCCTGCACCGATTTTTCGGATGCCATCGCCGGCAAGCCGGCTCCCACAGGTCGCGTACCCGTTCCTGCAAATCTTCAGGAAGTTTCTTATGACCACGCTTCTCGGACACAACTACATCGGCGGCCGTCGCAGCGCCAACGGCACCTTGCAACTGCAAAGCCTCGATGCGACCACCGGCGAGCTCTTGCCCGGCCATTTCTTTCAAGCATCGGAAGCCGAAGTGGATGCCGCCGCCAAAGCCGCCGCGGCGGCGTACCCGATCTACCGCAACCTGAGCGCGGAAAAGCGCGCGAAGTTTCTCGATGCAATCGCCGATGAAATCGATGCATTGGGCGATGACTTCGTCGCCACCGTCTGCCGAGAAACCGCCTTGCCTGTCGGACGTATCCAGGGCGAGCGCGGGCGAACCAGCGGCCAGTTGCGCCTGTTTGCCAAGGTGTTGCGACGCGGTGATTTCTACGGCGCGCGCATCGACCGCGCGTTACCTGATCGCCAGCCCTTGCCACGCCCGGATCTGCGTCAGTACCGCATCGCCCTGGGACCGGTAGCGGTGTTCGGCGCGAGCAACTTTCCGCTGGCGTTTTCCACGGCTGGCGGTGACACCGCTTCGGCGCTGGCTGCCGGTTGCCCGGTGGTGTTCAAGGCTCACAGCGGGCACATGGCAACCGCCGAGTGGGTAGCGGACGCGATCATCCGTGCCGCCGAACGCACGGAAATGCCCGCGGGCGTGTTCAACATGATTTATGGCGGTGGCGTCGGCGAATGGCTGGTCAAGCATCCGGCGATCCAGGCGGTGGGCTTCACCGGTTCACTCAAGGGTGGCAATGCCTTGAGCCACATGGCCGCCACCCGACCGCAGCCGATCCCGGTGTTTGCCGAAATGTCGAGCATCAACCCGGTGTTCCTGCTGCCCGAAGCATTGGCGGTGCGCGGCGAACAGATCGCCGCACAACTGGCCGCTTCAGTGACGCTCGGCTGTGGCCAGTTCTGTACCAATCCGGGATTGGTCATTGGCCTGCGTTCGCCGCAGTTCAGCCTGTTTCTGCAAACCTTCTGTGCGAGCATGAACCAGCAACCGCCACAAACCATGCTCAACGCTGGTGCCCTGGCCAGTTACGGTCGAGGTCTTGGCGAGTTGCACGAACATCCGGGCCTGACGCATGTGGCCGGTAAGCCGCAACAGGGCAATCAGGCCCAGCCGCAAGTGTTCAAGGCCGATGTCAGCCTGTTGCTCAAGGGCGATGAATTGTTGCAGGAGGAAGTGTTCGGGCCGACCACCATCGTCATCGAGGTCGAAGATCGCGCACAGTTGGCGGCAGCGTTGCACGGTCTGCGCGGGCAATTGACGGCGACGTTGATCGGCGAGCCGGACGAGTTGCTGGAGTACCGCTGGCTGGCTGAAATGCTGCAAGAGAAAGTCGGGCGGATCCTGCTCAACGGCTATCCGACCGGAGTCGAAGTGTGTGAGGCGATGGTGCATGGCGGGCCGTATCCGGCGACGTCTGACTCGCGGGGAACGTCGGTGGGCACCTTGGCCATCGATCGCTTCCTGCGGCCGGTGTGCTTCCAGAATTATCCGGATGGGTTGTTGCCCGAGGCGTTGCAAAACAGCAATCCGCTGGGGATTCGGCGGCTGGTGGATGGGGAGGTGAGTGCTTCGGCCTTGTAGTGTCTGAACTGACGCCATCGCTGGCAAGCCAGCTCCCACAGTGATGGGTGTCGTGCACATGATTTGTGCTTGGCACTGAACCCTGTGGGAGCTGGCTTGCCGGCGATGGCGTCATCAGCCGCACTACAAATCTACTTGGCCGCCACCACAGCGCCCTTCATCACTGTGGGCTTCAACACCATCCACAACGCCACCGCAATCAACAAGCCACCATAGACATGCGCCATCGACAGCGGCTCATCCAGAAACAGTGCCCCCCACAACACGCCGAACAGCGGGATCAGGAAGGTCGTGGTCATCGACTTTACCGGGCCAACCGAACTCAGGAGGCGGAAGTAAATGATGTACGCAAACGCCGTGCATCCCAGGCCCAATCCCAGCAATGATAGCCAGACACTCCAACCGCCCCAGCTGGCGGGTGGTTGGCTGATCACGCTGTAGCCAAATAGCGGCAGCAGGAACAACGTCGCCCCCAGCATGCTGCCCAGCGCCGACAAACGGCTGTCCAGACCGCCGGCCTGATCGAGCCATCGGCGCGCCAGAAACCCGGCAAATCCGTAGCAAGTGGTTGCGAGCAGGCAGGCGACGGCTCCCATCAGCAGTTCCATATCGAACGCCACCGGACCGGCACGGGTCAGCACGCCCACGCCGAACAACCCGAGGAATACGCCGCCGAGCTTGGCGCCAGTGAGCCTTTCATGAAAAAACAGGCCGCCGATCAGCACGCCCATCAACGGTGTGGTGGCATTGAAAATCGACGAATAGCCGGCCGGAAGCACCTGCGCGGCCACCGAATAGAGCGTCGCCGGAATGCCGGAGTTGATCACCCCGAGCAGCATCACGGTTTTGAGTTTGCCTTTGAAATCCCAACTGATGCGCATCAGCCCGAGGATCACCAGCAGTCCGGCAGCGGCGATCGAGACGCGGAAAAAAGCGGTAGGAAGGCTGCCGATCACCGGCGCAATGATGCGCATGAACAGGAAGCTCGCACCCCAAATGGCCGCAAGCGACAGTAATCGGAATAAATCGACAGGGTTCACAGCACATTCCTTCCTTGTTGGGGACGAGAGTGTTGCTGAGCGTCTGATCGATGGCAACCGAAAAACGAGCAGAGAACTCTCAAGCGCCTCAATCCCATGGCGCCCGGAAAATTACGCTTCTCCTGCACCCGCTTCACTGGCTAAGCTCAGGGCTCACGAATTCCCGCAGAGGTCTCACCATGCCGCAGCAATGGCCAGCCGCCGACATCGCCCGCTTGATCCTCGATGGCTTTGACGATTACCGCGAGCATTTTCGCCAGATCACCGACGGCGCCCGGGCGCGCTTCGAACAGGCCAAGTGGCAGGAGGCGCAGGCGGCGTCGGCCGCGCGGATCAACCTGTACGAAGAAAAGGTCAGTGAAACGGTGGGCCGCCTGCGCACTGCCTTTGACCCCGACACACTGGACGTCAGTTGCTGGCCACTGGTGAAAAGCGCTTACATCAGTCTGATCGACTTGCGCTTCGACGATGAACTGTCCGAAACCTGGTACAACTCGATTTTCTGCGGCCTGTTCAGCCATGACCTGATCAGCGATGGCTGCATGTTCATCCACACCACCCGGCCAAGCCTGCGCCGGGCTCGTGCTGCGCAAACCCGCACCTACAAGCCTCAGGGACAGTTGTCCGGGATGCTCGCGAGCATCTTCGCCGACTACCGTTTCAGCGAGGAATACGCCGACTTGCCCGGCGACCTGAAGCGTCTCGAAGCACAACTGCGCGAGAACCTCCCGGACTGGGTGTGCAAGGACCCGGACCTGAGCGTCGAACTGTTTTCCTCGGTGCTGTACCGCAACAAGGGCGCCTACCTGGTCGGGCGCATCTACACCGCCGATGAGCAATGGCCGCTGGCAATCCCGCTGCTGCACCTTGAGGGGCGCGGCATCCAGATCGATGCGCTGATCACCGACGAAGCGGACGTGTCGATCATCTTCTCGTTCACCCGTTCGTATTTCATGGTGGATGTGCCGGTTCCGGCGGAGTTCATCGGCTTCCTCAAACGCATCCTGCCGGGCAAGCACATCGCCGAGCTGTACACCTCGATCGGTTTCTACAAGCACGGCAAGTCCGAGTTCTACCGGGCGTTGATCAATCACCTGGCCAACACCGACGACCAGTTCATCATGGCCCCCGGCGTGCGTGGCATGGTAATGAGCGTGTTTACCCTGCCGGGGTTCAACACCGTTTTCAAAATCATCAAGGACCGGTTTTCGCCGTCGAAAAACGTCGACCGCGCCACGGTGATCGAAAAGTATCGCCTGGTGAAAAGCGTCGACCGCGTCGGGCGCATGGCCGATACCCAGGAGTTTGCCGACTTCCGTTTCCCGTTGAGCAAGTTCGATCCGGCGTGCCTGGAAGAGTTGCTTGAAGTCGCGCCATCGACGGTGTCGGTGGAAGGCGACACGGTGCTGATCCGACACTGCTGGACCGAACGCCGCATGACCCCGCTGAACCTGTACCTGGAAAACGCCAACGAAGCGCAGGTACACGAGGCATTGGAAGATTACGGCCTGGCGATCAAACAATTGGCGGCGGCGAACATTTTTCCCGGTGACATGCTGCTGAAAAACTTCGGCGTAACCCGTCACGGTCGCGTGGTGTTCTACGACTACGACGAAATCTGTTTCCTGACCGAAGCCAATTTCCGCCACATCCCGCAACCGCGGACCCCGGAAGACGAAATGGCGTCCGAACCGTGGTACTCGATCGGGCCGCTGGATGTTTTCCCCGAAGAGTTTCCGCCGTTTCTGTTTGCCGATTCCGGGCAACGCAAGTTGTTCGATCGTTTGCATGGCGAGTTGTACAACGCCGATTACTGGAAAAGCCTGCAAGAGGCGATTCGGGCGGGGAAGGTGATTGATGTGTTTCCTTATCGACGTAAAGGCCTGGACAGCGAGTAGATCAGGCCGGCTCGGACCACTGTGGCGAGGGAGCTTGCTCCCGCTGGGGTGCGAGGCACCCCTAAAACCAGGCGCCGCGTAGTGTCAGACTTACCGAGATCACCTGTTAGCGACTGCTGCGCAGCCGAACGGGAGCAAGCTCCCTCGCCACAAAGGCCCTCTCGCCACAGAAGTGGCCAAATCTGCGACAATCGCGCCCTGCGCCACTAGAAGACTGAATTGCATCCCCGATGACCGACGAATCGCCCTCCATCGACAAACTGCTGAAAAACCTCGATCACGCCATGCTCGCCGACCGCCACCGGCTGCGGCGGCAGTTGCTTGAGCTGCGCAAGAAACCCGACGAAGCCAAATTGGCCCAATGGGTGGCGCGCCTGCAGGCGTCCAGTGATCAGGTGCTGGCCCGCCGCGCCAGCCTGCCGGTGATTCGTTACGACGACAGCCTGCCGATCGCCGCCAAACGCGACGAAATCAAAGAGGCACTGCTCAAGCATCAGGTGCTGATCATCGCCGGCGAAACCGGCTCGGGCAAAACCACCCAGTTGCCGAAGATCTGCCTGGAAATCGGTCGCGGCCAACACGGGCTGATCGGCCACACCCAACCGCGGCGGATCGCTGCGCGCAGTGTCGCCAGCCGAGTCGCCGAAGAACTGGGCACACCGTTGGGCGCGCTGGTCGGCTATCAGGTGCGCTTCGAGGATCAAAGCGACTCCAATACCCTGATCAAGCTGATGACCGACGGTATCCTGCTGGCGGAAACCCAGAACGACCGCTATCTGGAACGCTACGACACGATCATCGTCGACGAAGCCCACGAACGCAGCCTCAACATCGATTTCCTGCTCGGTTACCTGAAAACCCTGCTGCCGCGCCGTCCGGACCTGAAAGTCATCATCACCTCGGCGACCATCGATCTTGAGCGTTTCTCCAAGCATTTCGATGATGCGCCGATTGTCGAAGTCTCCGGCCGAACGTTCCCGGTGGACACCTGGTATCGCCCGCTGACCCTGGAACAGGACGAAGAGGGCAACCGCGTCGAGGACGACTTGACTGTGGATCAGGCGATCCTCGCCACCCTCGACGAAATCGCCGCTTATGAGCGCAGTGAACGACGCAGTCCTGGTGACGTGCTGGTGTTCCTGCCGGGCGAGCGCGAAATTCGCGACGCCGCCGACATGCTGCGCAAGGCCCAGCTCAAGCACACCGAGATTTTGCCGTTGTACGCGCGGTTGTCGCCAGCCGAGCAACAACGGATTTTCCAGTCGCATCCAGGCCGTCGCGTGGTGCTGGCGACCAACGTCGCCGAAACCTCGCTGACTGTGCCGGGCATTCGCTATGTGATCGACAGCGGCACCGCGCGCATCAGCCGCTACAGTTATCGCGCCAAGGTCCAGCGTCTGCCCATCGAAGCGATCTCCCAGGCCAGCGCCAACCAGCGCAAGGGTCGTTGCGGACGGGTCGAGCCGGGCATCTGCGTACGGCTCTACAGCGAAGAAGATTTCCTCGGGCGTCCGGAATTTACCGATCCGGAAATTCTGCGTACCAACCTCGCGGCGGTCATCCTGCAGATGCTGCACCTGCGCCTCGGCGAGGTCACTGCGTTTCCGTTTATCGAACCGCCGGATGGCAAGGCCATCAGCGACGGCTACAACCTGCTGCAAGAGCTCTCGGCGGTGGACCGCAACAGCCAACTGACCCCGCTCGGTCGTCAACTGGCGCGATTGCCGGTGGACCCGCGCATGGGGCGCATGTTGCTCGAAGCGGCCAAGCTCGGCAGCTTGCAGGAAGTGTTGATCGTCGCCAGCGCCATGTCGATCCAGGACCCGCGCGAGCGGCCGCCAGAGCGTCAACAAGCGGCCGACCAGGCCCACGCACAATGGAAGGACGCCGACTCGGACTTCGCCGGGCTGGTCAATCTGTGGCGCGGTTTCGAAGAACAGCGCCAGGCGCTGACCGCCAGTCCGCTGCGTAACTGGTGCCGCAAGAATTTCCTGAATTACCTGCGCCTGCGCGAATGGCGAGATTCCCATCGCCAGTTGAGCCTGATCTGCCGCGACATGCAGCTGAGTCTCAACAAAGAGCCGGCGGACTATCCCAAACTGCACAAAGCAGTGCTGGTTGGCCTGTTAAGCCAGATCGGCCAGAAAACCGAGGACGGCGACTATCTTGGCGCCCGACAGCGGCGCTTCTGGATTCACCCGTCGTCGGGCATTGGCAAAAAACGCCCGCAATGGCTGATGGCGGCCGAACTGGTGGAAACCACCAAGCTTTACGCACGAATGGTGGCGAAGATCGATGCCGACTGGATCGAACCGCTGGCCGGGCATTTGATCAAGAAAAACCACTTCGAACCCCATTGGGAGAAGAAGCGCGGGCAAGTCGTGGCGTTCGAGCAGATCACCCTGTTCGGGCTGATTGTGGTCGGTCGCCGGCCGGTGCATTACGGCCCGGTCGACCCGGTGGTGTCGCGTGAGCTGTTTATCCGCGAAGCGCTGGTGCGCGGTGAAATCCAATCGAAAGCCAAGTGCCTGACCGCCAACAAGCAGCTGCTGGAGCAGCTCGACGAACTGGAAGCCAAGGCCCGTCGCCGCGACATTCTCGCCGATGAAGAAACCCTGTACGCCTTCTACGATGCGCGGCTGCCGGCGGAAATTCACCAGACCGCGACGTTCGACAGCTGGTATCGGATCAACAGCCAGAAAGACCCGCAGCTGCTGATCATGCGCGAAGAAGACGTGCTGGCCCGCGAAGCCAGTGAAGTCACCGCGCAGCATTACCCGGACACGCTGCACATCGGCGATCTGGAGTTGGCCCTGAGTTACCACTTCGAACCGAATCACCCGCGCGACGGCGTGACCCTGCGCGTACCGGCGCCGCTGTTGCCGATGCTGCCACCGGAACGCCTGGAATGGCTGGTGCCGGGGCTGATCGAAGCCAAGTGCATTGCCCTGGTGCGCAACCTGCCCAAGGCCTTGCGCAAGAATTTCGTGCCGGTGCCGGACTTCGTCAAGGCAGCCTTGCAGCGCATGACGTTTGCCGAGGGCTCATTGCCGCAGGCATTGGGGCGCGAGCTGCTGCGCATGACCGGCGCCCGCGTCAGTGATGAAGCCTGGAGCGAGGCGGCGCAGCAGGTCGAAAGCCATCTGCGGATGAACCTGGAAATCGTCGACGCCCAGGGCAAGTTCCTCGGCGAAGGTCGCGATCTGGCTGAACTGACGGCGCGTTTCGCCGAAGCGAGCCAGGCTGCGTTGGCGGTGCCGCAAACCGCGAAGAGCCAGCAGCCGGTGGAACCGAAAGTGTTTGCCGCGGTGGCCGAAAAAACCCAGCAGAAGATCGCCGGGCTGTCGATGACGGTCTACCCGGCGCTGGTGGAAGAGGCGGGCACGGTCAAGGAAGGGCGGTTCTCGACCCCGGCCGAAGCCGAGTTCCAGCATCGTCGCGCACTGCAGCGGTTGTTGCTGCAGCAATTGGCCGAACCGGCGAAGTTCCTGCGCGGCAAGTTGCCGGGCCTGACTGAACTGGGCCTGCTGTACCGCGACATGGGCCGCGTCGACGCACTGGTGGAAGACATTCTGCTGGCCAGCCTCGACAGCTGCATTCTCGAGGGCGAAGACCCGTTGCCCCGTGACGGCGCGGGGTTGGCGTCGCTGGCCGAGCGCAAGCGTGGCGCCTGGACCGAGCATGCCGAGCGGGTGGCTAAGCTGACGCTGGAAATCCTCAAACTCTGGCATGGCCTGCAAAAACGCTTCAAGGGCAAGATCGACCTGGCACAGGCCGTGGCCCTGAACGACATCAAGCAACAGTTGAGTCATCTGGTGTATCCGGGCTTTGTCCGCGAAACACCGATGCCATGGCTCAAAGAGTTGCCGCGCTATCTCAAGGCGATTGAGCAGCGCTTCGAAAAAATCGGCGCCCAGGTGCAACGGGACCGGGTATGGAGTGGCGAATTGTCCGGCCTGTGGACGCAATACCAGACCCGCGCCAACAAACACACCCAGGAAGGCAAGCGCGATCCGCAGCTCGAGCTGTATCGCTGGTGGCTGGAGGAATACCGGGTTTCGCTGTTCGCCCAGCAATTGGGGACCAAGGTGCCGATCTCCGACAAACGCCTGAACAAGCAGTGGGCGCAAGTCGAGTCGTAGGCCGGGGCGGATGCAATACCTTGTGGGAGCTGGCTTGCCAGCGAAGAAGGCGTATCAGTCGCCAACGGTGTGCCCTGATACACCGTCATCGCGGGCAAGTCGAAACGTCGCACCGCCGCTCCCACAGGTTTATTCTGGCGGCTGTAACAGAGGGTTCATCCAGCAAAAAGGCGCCAAAATCCAAGGTTTATGGCAAACTTCGCGCCTATAAACGCCGGCCCCGCGGTTTTGAGCCTTCGCCGCTGCGGGCAGGCCTGAATAAAGCGATGCCAGGTTTGCGTCCCCGGGATGGGAATAGACCCTTTGTGTATTGGTACGACGGTGCCAATGCTTTCTGCCTGAACAGATTAGAGACACGACCATGCATAACGTCGTCATCAGTGGCACCGGCCTGTACACCCCGGCCAACAGCATCTCCAACGAAGAGCTGGTGCAGTCTTTCAATACCTATGTGGCTCAATTCAATGCCGACAACGCCGACGCTATCGAACGCGGCGAAATCGAAGCCTTGACCGAATCCAGCGCAGCGTTCATCGAAAAGGCTTCCGGCATCAAGAGCCGCTTTGTCATGGACAAGGAAGGCATCCTCGACCCGCAACGCATGGCACCACGCCTGCCGGAACGCTCCAATGACGAATGGTCGGTGCTGTGCCAGATGGCCATCGGCGCTGCCGAACAAGCCTTGCAACGCGCCGGCAAGACCGCCGCGGACATCGACGGCGTGATCGTCGCCTGCTCCAACCTGCAACGCGCCTACCCGGCCATTGCCATTGAAGTTCAGGAAGCGCTGGGCATCCAGGGTTTCGGTTTCGACATGAACGTGGCGTGCTCCTCAGCGACCTTCGGCATCCAGACGGCCGCCAACAGCGTGCAACTGGGCCAGGCCCGGGCGATCCTGATGGTCAACCCGGAAGTCTGCACCGGCCACCTGAACTTTCGCGACCGCGACAGTCACTTCATCTTCGGCGATGCGGCCACCGCCGTGATCATCGAACGCGCTGACCTGGCCACGTCCGAGTACCAGTTCGACATCGTCAGCACCAAGCTGCTGACCAAGTTCTCCAACAACATCCGCAACAACTTCGGCTTCCTCAACCGCGCAGCGGAAGAGGGTATCGGTGCCAAGGACAAACTGTTCGTCCAGGAAGGCCGCAAGGTATTCAAGGAAGTCTGCCCGATGGTGGCCGAGCTGATCGGTGAGCATCTGCAGGAAAACCAGCTCAACGTCAGCGATGTGAAGCGTTTCTGGCTACACCAGGCCAACCTCAGCATGAACCACCTGATCGTGAAGAAGCTGCTCGGACGCGATGCCACTGAACAGGAAGCGCCGGTGATTCTCGATACCTACGCCAACACCAGTTCTGCCGGTTCGGTGATTTCGTTCCACAAGAACCAGGACGACCTGCCGGCCGGCTCGCTGGCGGTACTCAGCTCGTTCGGCGCCGGTTACTCGATCGGTAGCGTGATTTTGCGCAAACGCTGAGTCAGCGGTCTGCCCGGATTACCTCTGGGGAGATCCAGAGTTGAGGACAAACCCTCAACTGAAATTCGGTTGGTCTTCGCGCTGCGCCTTTTTTGCGGGGCGAAGACAACCCTAACGCGTTATTGACTCGCCGCCATGGCCGCGTTGTGCAAAAAATGGCTGGCTTGCCTGAGCGCGATCAACGATTTACCGATCATCGGGTCCCGCAGCGCCGCTGGTTCCGCTACAATGCGCGCCGATTTCGACTTGCCTGAGAGCCCACTCATGTCCGCCTGCCAGACTCCTATCATCGTCGCCCTGGATTTCCCTACCCGTGACGCCGCACTGAAGCTGGCCGATCAGTTGGACCCGAAACTGTGCCGGGTCAAAGTCGGTAAAGAACTCTTCACCAGCTGCGCCTCGGAAATCGTCGGCACCCTGCGTGACAAGGGTTTCGAAGTGTTCCTGGACCTCAAGTTCCACGACATTCCCAACACCACAGCCATGGCTGTGAAAGCGGCAGCGGAAATGGGCGTGTGGATGGTCAACGTACATTGCTCCGGTGGCCTGCGCATGATGGCGGCCTGCCGTGAAGTGCTGGACAAGCGCAGCGGCCCGCAGCCTCTGCTGATCGGTGTGACCGTGTTGACCAGCATGGAGCGCGAGGACCTGGCGGGCATCGGTCTGGACATCGAACCGCAAGAGCAGGTGCTGCGCCTGGCCGCACTGGCGGAAAAAGCCGGGATGGACGGTCTGGTGTGTTCGGCCCTGGAAGCCCAGGCCCTGAAGTCGGCGCACCCGTCGCTGCAACTGGTGACCCCGGGGATTCGTCCGGCGGGCAGCGCCCAGGACGACCAGCGCCGCATCCTGACCCCGCGTCAGGCGCTGGACGCCGGCTCCGACTATCTGGTGATCGGCCGTCCGATCAGCCAGGCAGCCGATCCGGCCAAGGCGTTGGCAGCCGTGGTTGCTGAATTGGCCTAAACACCGCTAAAACCTGTAGGAGTGAGCCTGCTCGCGATAGCGGTGTGTCAGTCAACATTGATTTAGACTGACACACCCTCATCGCGGGCAAGCCCGCTCCCACAGGTTTTTTTTGAGTCGGTTACAGCGTCAAACCTTCAGAACCAACTTGCCGAAATTCTCCCCGCTGAACAATTTCATCAGCGTCTCGGGGAACGTCTCCAGTCCCTCGGCAATGTCTTCCTTGCTCTTGAGTTGCCCCTTGGCCATCCAACCGGCCATTTCCTGCGCGGCCGTGGCGAATTGTGCGGCGTAATCCATCACCACGAAGCCTTCCATGCGCGCGCGGTTCACCAGCAACGATAGATAGTTGGCCGGGCCCTTGACCGCCTCCTTGTTGTTGTACTGGCTGATGGCGCCGCAGATCACCACGCGTGCCTTCATGTTCAGGCGACTGAGTACTGCGTCGAGGATATCGCCGCCGACGTTATCGAAATACACATCGACGCCTTTCGGGCACTCGCGCTTGAGGCCGGCGACGACGTCTTCGCTCTTGTAGTCGATGGCGCCGTCGAAGCCCAGTTCCTCGATCAGAAATTTGCACTTGTCGGCGCCGCCGGCGATGCCGACCACACGGCATCCCTTGATCTTGGCAATTTGCCCGGCAATGCTGCCCACCGCTCCGGCCGCGCCCGAAAGCACTACGGTTTCACCGGCCTTCGGGGCACCGACATCCAGCAACGCGAAATAAGCCGTCATGCCGGTCATGCCCAGCGCCGACAAGTAACGCGGCAGCGGCGCGAGCTGCGGATCGACCTTGTAGAAACCCCGCGGCTCACCGAGGAAATAGTCCTGCACGCCCAGCGCGCCGTTGACATAGTCGCCGACGGCGAACTGCGGATTGTTCGAGGCAACCACCTTGCCGACGCCCAAGGCGCGCATCACCTCGCCGAGCCCCACCGGCGGAATGTAGGACTTGCCCTCGTTCATCCAGCCACGCATGGCCGGATCCAGGGACAGGTATTCGTTCTTGACCAGGATCTGACCTGCCGCCGGTTCGCCGACCGGTACTTGCTGATAGGTGAATGTCTCGCGGGTTGCTGCGCCCACCGGGCGTTTGGCGAGCAGGAACTGGCGATTGGTCTGGGATGTCATGACAGGCACTCAAGATGAATGAAGCCTTGTTGATAGACCTTCGTGGGCGATGCCGCAAGTTTGGCTGATGCGGCGAATGCAGGTTTATCCAGTGCAGTGATAGTTGGTACGGCAGTTCCATCACTGCAACTCATGGGCAGGCAACCGGCCACCTGATAGTGCTGCCTTGCCCGGGGCCGCTGTGGCTAGACTGGAAAAACGCGATCCCCCGCCAACTCTCTTCGAGGACATAACAATGAGCATGACGTTTTCCGGTCAGGTAGCCGTAGTGACGGGCGCCGCCAATGGTATCGGCCGTGCCACCGCCCAGGCGTTCGCCGCCGAGGGCTTGAAGGTAGTTGTCGCCGACATGGACACGGCGGGCGGCGAAGGAACGGTGGCACTGATTCGCACGGCAGGCGGTGAAGCGAGCTTCGTGCGCTGCAACGTCACCCTTGAAAGCGAAGTAAAAAACCTGATGGATGAAGTCATCAATACCTACGGCCGTCTCGACTATGCCTTCAACAACGCCGGCATCGAGATCGAAAAAGGCAAATTGGCCGAAGGCACTGTCGAGGAGTTCGACGCGATCATGGGCGTCAATGTCAAAGGCGTTTGGCTGTGCATGAAGTATCAGTTGCCGTTGTTGCTGGCACAGGGCGGCGGCGCAATCGTCAACACCGCTTCGGTGGCTGGCCTCGGCGCCGCGCCGAAGATGAGTATCTACGCGGCCTCCAAGCACGCGGTGATCGGTCTTACCAAATCCGCCGCCATCGAATACGCCAAGAAAAAGATCCGCGTCAATGCGGTATGCCCGGCGGTGATCGATACCGACATGTTCCGCCGCGCTTACGAAGCCGACCCGAAGAAAGGCGAGTTTGCCAACGCCATGCACCCGGTAGGTCGCATCGGCAAGGTTGAGGAAATCGCCAGCGCAGTGCTGTACCTGTGCAGCGATGGCGCTGCGTTCACCACGGGGCATTCATTGGCGGTGGATGGCGGTGTCACGGCGTTCTGAAAACGCAATCTGCGGGAGTGAGCAGACTCACTTCCACAGATTTTTTTCCGTTTGGTGAATACGCCGGGCAGTGTGTTTCAAATGATTAAAACCCGGGGTTTTGGCGGCGTTGTCGCACATCCCGCAACGAGCTCCTGTGATTAACTGCTTTCGGCAGAATCCACAGGAGTTTTTTTGCTCATGGAATTGAGAATCGATCGACAGGCATTGGTGCCGGTCGTACAGCAAATCGTCGACGCACTGGTCTGCTGGCTGCATTGCAATGAGTTGGCGCCTGGCGCGCGCTTGCCGCCAGTCCGACGCATCGCGCGAATCAACCTGCTCAGCCAATCCTGCGTCGTCGAGGCATGCGAACGTCTGGTGGTGCAAGGCGTGCTGGAGTCTCGCCAGGGCGCCGGTTTCGTTGTGGCAGCCCCAGCCCCCGCAGCCCAGGGTCGACAGGATGACTTGTGGTTTGAAGGCGCAGTAGTAAAACCTGGAACTTCGTCTGAACTGCAACTGGGCTACGGCGGGCTGCCCGAAAGTTGGCGCGAGACGGATGATTTGAGTTATGCGATCCGCCAGGTCAGCCGCACCGATATGGCCGGCCTGTTCAACTACAGTTCACCCTTGGGGTTGCCCGCCCTGCGCGAACAAATCCTCAAGTGCCTGAAGCCGCTGGGCATCGATGTTGAAGACAATCGAATCGTAACCACCGCAGGCGCCAGCCAGGGTTTGGATCTGATCGTGCGGACGCTGTTCAAGCCGGGGGATTGCGTGGTGGTCGAGAGTCCGGGCTACCCGATGTTGTTCGATCTGCTCAGGCTGCACGGTATCCGCATGCTCGAGGTACCGCGAACGCCGCATGGGCCAGACGTCGCCGTTCTCGAACAACTACTGCTCGAGCACCGCCCGCAGGGAATGTTCATCAACAGCTTCCATCACAACCCTACGGGCGGCAGCCTGGTCCCTGTGGTGGCGCAACGAGTACTGCAGCTGACAAAAAAACAGGAGGTGATGCTGATCGAAGATGATGTCTTCGCCGATCTTCACAGCGGTACCGGCATGCGTCTCGCCGCCATGGATGACAGTGTGATTTATGTCGGCAGCTACTCTAAAACCCTCAGCAGTTCTTTGCGTGTCGGCTTCGTGGTGGCCAGTGCCGAAGTGATTGCACGACTGGCCGAAGTCAAGATGATCAGCAGCATGGGTGCTTCCCGATTTTGTGAATCGGTGCTGGCCTGCCTGCTGGCCAGCGGCGCGTATCGCAAGTTGGTGAAGCGCCAAAGACAGCGCTTGAACACCGATCGACAGGCTGCCTTGCAGTTGCTTGAAGACGCCGAGTGGGAGGTGTTTGGCAAGCCCGCTGCCGGCTTGTTCATCTGGGCGCGCTCACGATCGATGGACTGCGCCCGGATGCGAGCCGAGGCGCAACGCCACGGGGTTGTGTTGTCGTGCGCGACGGCATTCAGTCCCACGGGGGAAGCCAGTGATTGGCAGCGCATCAATGTGGCTTGTGCTTGCGATCCGCGAGCCAGGGCATTCTTTCAGGCCACCGCTGTGAATCGACCTCTAGCGTTCTGAAAACGACGTTGACGTAGCTTTTTGCCATTATTCAGGCGCCAGAGACTTGTGTTGACACAGGCCCGTTGCGAATCTGCATCCATAGACTATGGCAGGGGACTACGTGCAATGATTTCGGCCGTGCAAGGACGTTTTGCCAACCTCGGTATGGCAAAGAAACTGGGTGGCGGGTTTGTGCTTGTGCTGCTGTTGACTGCCTTGGTGGCGGCCATTGGCGTGTGGTCCTTGCACACCATCAGCCAGCGCTTCGATGGGCTCAAGCAGATGTCATCACTCAACAGTGGTCTGCTCAAAGTGCGGCTGCTGGAGCAGGAATACGCCTTGCACGGCAACCCGAAAACAGCCGACGCTTTGCGTGAAGGCGTGGACGGCCTGATCGCGCTGGCGAATCAGCTCAAGGCTGAGTCGGCAGCGAACGTCCCGGTGATGACTGACGTCGAGCAGTCCCTGGCGGCGTATCGCAAGGCGTTTGACGAGTTTGTCTCGCTGAGCCAGGCCAAGGATCTGGCATTGGAAATGGCCAGTTGGTCGGTCTCCAGCGTTGCCAATAATCTTGATGTGTTGCAGTCGGGGCTTGCCGATGACGGCGCTTACACCCTCAAGGATTCCGAAGGCAAGGACGGCGCGCAGTTTATCGAGCAGGCCAATCAGGTCAGTCAGGTTTCACGCCTGATGCTCCAGGCCATGAATGAAGCGCGCGTACGCCTGGACCAGAGCCGCAAGGGCGACGACAGTGCAGGACAGGGCAAGATCGAACAGGCCAGTCAAGCACTGACCCAGGCCGAGCAATTGAAAACCACGGTCAAGGATGAGGGATATCAGACGGTTCTCAATGAAGTGACCGGCCATATCGCCAGTTTCAACGACAAGCTCGCCGAGTACACCGGTTTACTGGAGCAGGAAAAAAACGTTTATCAGCAACTGCATGAGCGTGCCGGCCAAGTGGTGGAACGGGTGGACCAGGCGTACATCGCCGAAGACCAATCGATGCAAACGGAACTGAAAAAGAATTCGCTGCTGATCATCGGTTCTTCGGCTCTGGCGCTGCTGGTCGGGTTGATCGCCGCCTGGGCGATTACCCGGTTGATCGTGGAGCCGCTGCGCAGCGTTATCCGTGTGGCGCAGCAGATTGCCTCGGGGGATCTGAGCGGGACTGTCGAAGTCACCCGTCGCGACGAGATTGGCCAACTGATGCACGCGATGCAGCAGATGGGCGCGGGTCTTAGCCAGATCGTCAGCGGTTTGCAGGCAGGCATCGAACAGTTGGCATCGTCGGCGCAATCGCTGTCGGCAGTCACTGAGCAGACCAATCTTGAAGTCAGCAGTCAGAAGGAAGAAACCGAACAAGTCGCCACGGCGATGAACCAGATGACCGCCACCGTTCACGATGTCGCGCGTAACGCAGAGGAGGCGGCACAGGCTGCGCAAACGGCGGATGGCAAGGTTGAGAGCGGCCAGCAAGTGGTGCGCCAAAGCATGGTGCGGATTGAGCAACTGGCCGATTCGGCCAATTCAGCCAGTTCAAGCATCGAAAGCCTGAGTGCGGAAATCCAGAATATCGGCACGGTACTCAGTGTTATCAAAAGTGTGGCTGAACAGACCAACCTGCTGGCGCTCAATGCCGCCATTGAAGCCGCCCGTGCCGGTGAGCAGGGCAGGGGCTTTGCGGTGGTGGCCGACGAAGTCCGCGCCCTGGCCAAGCGGACCCAGCAATCCACCGAGGAAATCGAGCGGCTGGTCAGCGCCTTGCGGGCAGCGGCGCAGACGTCGGTGCAGCAGATTCAGAGCAGCGGCGAATTGGTGAAGCTGGCGGTCAGCGATGCGCTGCAAACTGAGAGCGCGCTGGGGAGCATTGCCGCGGCAGTTTCTTTGATTCAGCAGATGAACCAACAGATTGCGGCGGCAGCCGAGGAGCAAAGCTCAGTGGCTGAGGAGATCAATCGCAGTGTCACGAGTATTCGTGCCAGTGCCGATCAGTCTTCGCTGGCGATGCAGGGGAATGCGGCATCCAGTATCGAACTGGCGCAGTTGGGGACTGAGTTGAAAGGGATGGTGGGGCATTTCAGGCTTTGATTTCTGGTCGCCCTCAATCGCTGTGGGAGCTGGCTTGTCGGGTCGCCGCATCGCAGCGATAGCGACCTGCCAGCCGACCTGTTACCCGCAGCGGTACGCCCACCTCATATCCAGCCCAAAAAAAGCCACCTTCCCGGTGGCTTGTTTTTTTTAACGAGTGATCAGTCGTAGATCACTTTCTTTTTCCAGTCCGCATCTGCCTCGACGTCTTTGAGGCCTTCGGTCAGTTGGTTGACTTCGCCTTCTACCGGGGCAATGCGGTCCATGACTTGCGCATTGGCACGGGCCAGGAGTTTTTCCAGGTATTCCAGTTGCTCGGCGTAGATCTGCGGTTCCTGCTGTTTTCGCAGGTACTGCACGCCACGTTCGAACGCCAGGCGCGCCTGACCGGGCTGATTCTGTTGCAGCGAGTGCTGGCCGAGGTTGTTGAAGAACTCGATGTGCAGCAGCACCAGAATATGGCGGACCTCGCGGATCCAGCGCTTGGCTTCGTTAGGCGGCAGGAAACCGTCTTGTGCGGCGCGGGTAATCTGGCCGTGCAAGGCTTCGAGCAGGAAGCGTACGTCCTTGGCCTTGGCCTCGGTCTGGATCGGCGCCGGCGGGTTGTTGACCGGAATCGATTCGCCCTGGGCGACCAGGGTTTCCAGCTCGCCAATCCTTGCCTTGAGGTTGGAACTGGTCTTTTCCAGATTCAGCAGACGTTGGCAGACGTTCAGCTCCAGGCGGGTCAGCAGCAGCTTGAGTGCCGGTGTCATCAATTGGCCGGGGAAGGTCTCGGTGATTTCGCCGCAACGACGCAGGCGATCATTGAGCTCAACCTTGGTACGGGCCCTTTCCAGCTTGTTGTTTTCCACCACATGGTTGATGTAGCCAATGGCGATCAATAATGCGATCCCGGCTACGACGAGCAGGGTGATCATGAGTGGTGTCACCGGTAAGACCTCTTTTTAGGGTTCGCGTGCGAGTGTAGTGGCTTGGCATATAGGCGCCTAGGGCCGCTCGACGAGTTGGGTCGATGTGGCTCATTCTGTATCGGCCGCAGTCTTCTTATATGAATGCTGGCATCGATAGGGCGGATTGCCATCACTGACGACGCCGACTATAACGCCTTGGCGAGTGTCAGAATATAGGCGCCAAACACCGGGCGGCGGAAAATCCGGATTAGTGCCGCAAAGCAGGGCGAAGTCATTGATTTAAATAAATTTATATCAGGGGGTTGACGACCTCTCAATCCATCCATAGAATGCGCGCCACTTGCAGCGTAAAGCACACAGCGAAACGAAGCAGGGAGTGAATGTTGTAGTGTGTCCCCTTCGTCTAGTGGCCTAGGACACCGCCCTTTCACGGCGGTAACAGGG
>NZ_RCOB01000099.1:0-6803 GCF_004307665.1 Pseudomonas sp. Sample_16 | reverse complement strand
CCTGGCAGAGCAACCACGCCACACCGGGCATGATCACGAAATGCGCAACCACGCCGAGAGCCACGCGCCATGGATGGCGTGCGACTTCGGCGAAGTCTTCGAGTTTGAGGGTCAGGCCCATGCCGAACATCACCAGGCCCAACAGCGGCACGATGGCCACCTTGAGGCTGATGAACCATGCTGGTTGCAGAAATGCCACAACAGCAAAAATCAGTACCCAGTAAGCGAAAGTGTTGCCGACAAAACGACTCAATGCAGCCAGTGCGCGCATGGCCTGATCCTTATTATGAGAAAAGCGTTAGGGAGCTAAGCATACGCTGCTTGCAAAAAAAGATCGCAGCCTGCACCAGCGTCGCCTCAGGAAAAAGTTTTCCGTAGGCGCCGCCGAAGGCTGCGATCTTTTTGAGTGCCGATTATCTGGGAAAGAAGTCAGATCCCTTGCGGAGTCTCTTCGCCACCCAACGCTTCAACCAGCGCCGGCAGGAAATCGCCGAAGGTCAGCATCATCAGAGTGAAGCTGGCATCCAGCTGGCCGAGGGCTTCGTCGCCGCCGTCCTGTTCTGCCTGGTCTTGCAGCAAGTCTTCAAATTTCAGGCGTTTGACCACCATCTTGTCGTCGAGCACGAAGGACAGCTTGTCCTGCCAGGCCAGCGACAGCTGAGTGACCACTTTGCCGGTGCTCAGGTGCAGCTGGATTTCTTCGCTGGTCAGGTCCTGACGCTTGCAGCGCACAATGCCGCCGTCTTCGTGGGTATCGCGTAGCTCGCACTCGTCCAGCACAAAGAAATCGTCGGCGGCTTTCTGCGTGGTGACCCATTCGGTCATGGTCGCGGTCGGCGACATCTTCACCGTCAACGGGCGCACTGGCAGGGTGCCAATCACTTCACGCAGGGTCGACAGCAGGTCTTCGGCCCGTTTCGGGCTGGCCGAATTGACGAGGATCAGGCCCTGTTTCGGCGCGATGGCGGCGAAGGTCGAGGAGCGGCGAATAAAGGCACGAGGCAAGAAGGCCTGGATGATTTCATCCTTGATCTGGTCGCGTTCTTTCTTATAGACCTTGCGCATTTGCTCGGCTTCGATCTCTTCGACCTTTTCCTTTACCGCGTCCCGCACGACGCTGCCAGGCAGAATACGTTCTTCCTTGCGCGCGCTGATCAGCAGGAAATCTCCGCTGACATGTACCAGCGGCGCATCCTCGCCCTTGCCGAACGGGGCGACGAAACCGTAGGTGGTCAACTCCTGGCTTGCACATGGGCGCGCCAGTTTGGTGGCCAGTGCAGTTTCCAACGCCTCGGCATCAACAGGCAGATCTTGGGTCAGGCGATAGATAAGCAGGTTTTTGAACCACATGGGGTGAGTCTCTCCTTTATACAAAGGCGGGCATTATTGTCCTCCGTGTGCCATAGGCCAACCCTTCTCTAAGCCTTTGGAAGGCATCAGAAAATTAATTAAAAAAGTGCTTGCCAGAGGTAGGGTCGCTCCGTAGAATGCGCGCCACACCGAAGCGAAGGGTGATTAGCTCAGCTGGGAGAGCGTCTGCCTTACAAGCAGAATGTCGGCGGTTCGATCCCGTCATCACCCACCACTTTCAACGCTACGCGCAGCGGTAGTTCAGTCGGTTAGAATACCGGCCTGTCACGCCGGGGGTCGCGGGTTCGAGTCCCGTCCGCTGCGCCATATTCGGTAACCTGGAACACTGAACGCCAGGTCACCACGGAAAAACCCGCCAAGGCGGGTTTTTTTATGAATGAAGTTCCTGCAGGTTGCATCGTTTCACCGGTTTTTAGATTTTTTTGAAAAAAACTTCAATTAAATCAACACTTTATAAAAACCTGTGGCATAATGCGCCCCGCAACGAAGGTAAAGGGTGATTAGCTCAGCTGGGAGAGCGTCTGCCTTACAAGCAGAATGTCGGCGGTTCGATCCCGTCATCACCCACCACTTTCAACGCTACGCGCAGCGGTAGTTCAGTCGGTTAGAATACCGGCCTGTCACGCCGGGGGTCGCGGGTTCGAGTCCCGTCCGCTGCGCCATATTCGGTAGCCTGGAACACTGAACGCCAGGTCACCACACAAGAAGCCCGCTTTATGCGGGCTTTTTGCTGTCTGGCGTTTGGCAATTCTGTGTATATAACTATGTAGTGCCTGCAAGGCACGCAGCTTTCGGATGATGGGCAACGTTTCCATGACAGTCATGGGAAGTGTTCGATATCTACCGAGAGACTGAAAACATGAATACCCTCCCTCTTGAAACTATTGTTTCGTCATCGGCTGCCGCTCCGGCAGCAGGATCGAATCCGGCTTTTCTGACCTGTGATGACGCAGCGGCCTTCATGCATGAGTCGTTGAAAGGTCGGCGAAGTACCGAATTCACCGGCTTCATCCTCAAAAACACGGAAGGGCGCTTTTATTGTGCCCTGGAAGTGAAGAGCGCCGATGAACTTGCTGACACAGAACTCCCCCGCGATTTCCCGTTAACCGTAGCCGTGAATCTTGTCGGTGAGATGGAAGTGCCCAGCGGCTATTCCCTTGAAGCGAGCCTGGTCTCCCGCGTCGACAAAGCAAAAGGTTTCGACGAAAGCGCCGTAGAGTGGAACCAGCGCAACCTTTTCCATTCGGTTGCCGATTTGCACACGGTCATGTCTTCGCGACGTCAATATTCCAGGTGTTATCTGTCGGCCAGTGATGGCGGGCTTATTGCCTACACCTCAAGCCTTTCCGACTTCGAGAAGGAGTTGTCGCCAAGGCTTCAGCTAAAACCTGACGGGAGACCGCAAAACTTCGAGAGTTTGTATGAAAGAGGTGCAATCCCGAGCAGTGTTCTGATTTTGCTGGCGATTGCGGCGGGTGAGGTAACCACTGTGGTAGCCGGTAGTCTCTGGAGGCGCAGGGGCAGGCTCAAAGCCAGTTGGAGAAACGACATACTGCAACATAATCCGCCAATCGAGTTGATGCCTGTCTGTGGTCCGGTTCTAAAGGCTGTCAGTGCTGTGGCTCATTATCTTCATGAACAGATGCTCAAGTTATCGCACCTGCAGCAGCACGTCGGCATCATTCTCAAGCATAAAACTCAGGACGTTTTTGTCGTCACCGCACCGGTGGCGAGCGATTACGCCAGTTTTGACCGGCACACTATCTTTCCCAAGGGGCCCCAGGCAAACGTGCTGCTGCCGGCACAGTTTCGGATTCATGGCTTCTATCACTCCATGAAAACTATCGCTGATGACAGGCTGCCCGCGCAGGAAGTGCAGCTGTATAAAAACTTTTTCTCTGCCAATGATCTGCGCACCGGGTTAAGCCGATTTATCGTCGCACCGCATCATCGGGTATTTCTGTGTACGCCGAGTGGGGCTGTTTTGCGATTCTCCAAACCGGAACCCGAAAAGCTGCAAAACCTGATGGCGCAGTTGGATCCCCAAAACGCTGACTATCAAGATTTCGAACAGAAGATTCTGAGCGGTGAGATGCGTGTGCAGGCGTTTGTCGATCGGCTGGCGGCTGCCGGAACCCTGAGCGTCCTTTATCCTGGCGATGTCTGGGCAAAGGGCAGGGTCCTGGCTCCTACGGCAACTGTGATCATGGGGGACGAGTCAGCGCAATGAAGACTCGGCATTGCGACTGTGTCGATAGTCACTGACCGCCTCATAAACAGCTTTGCGCAGCCGATTGATTCCACCGATGGGGCGGTGCGCCTCAAGCCCGAACCACGGATTGAACGAAAGGTTGTCGCATTGCAGATTCTGCGCAGGCGTATCGAAATCCTGAGGCGGCAAAGTGATCCGTGCCACCGTTTCGAACGGGGAATCCTGTTCACGCCATTCGATGCTGGTGTCCTCGATCGGCATGTACTTGTTCGCATCCTGGCGCTGGATCTGCAAGGCAAAGCAGGCCGGCACCCGGTCGGTGGACAATTGCTGGTTAAGAGCATTGCGCAGAAAGTTCGGCAGATCGCGGTTTTGCCTGGGTAAAACGTATGTCGGGCAATTATCCGGATCCGGCCTCACCCGAAACTTCGCATTCGCCTCGCCGAACTTGTACGGCGATACAGAGAAGTAAGTGCTTTGCGTCGGGCTTTCTGGCGGCGGGGACAGCGTTGCCAGCGCAATGAACAGGTGGCGGACCTGCCAGGTTCGCGGATCCCATCCCGGAAAAAACGCCATGATTTTTTGCCCATTGGCTTGAGCCGCGACATTCTGCCGATACTCGGCAACATCGCTGACAAAGAAATTCGGATGGCTGAACATCACAAAGTCCTGTTCATGCTGCCCCTGCCGGTCAGCAAGCAGCGGCGTACCCGCAACATCGAGCAACTTGATCGCCATGCCTCGGGCATCGCGCATGCTGTCGAACTGCGGATAGGCATTGCCGTTGGAAAAACGCAGGGTGGCCTGCCAGACCTTGCCCGGCTCACTGAATACACCCTGACGCAGTTCCTGCGCCAGTTGCGGCAACACCTGCACTTGGGCTTTGACACAGCCATGTGCCTTGGCGTGGGCGTCGCGCAGATAACGGGTGCTCTCACGGTGCTGGTCGACGATGCGCACAGCGGTCTGGATCACGTCCTGGGTCATGGCTGATTCGCCGTCCGGAATCTGTTCCAGTGCAGAAACCGGTCCACGGTGCTGCCAGACGAACCACGCAGTAGTCAGAGCCCAGATCAGCAGGCCGATGCCGAGCGCGATCAGCAAGCACTTGCCGAGCAATCGGCCCAGGCGCAACCACACCCTGGCAAGCAGTGGCAGATCCTTCTTGAAGGTGGTCATGATCATGGCAGTTGCGCCTCCAGCGGGCCGCCCAACACTTTCAGGTACTCCAGCAGCGCCCAGCGCTCTTCGGGTAACAGCAGTCGGCCAATGACACCTCTGCCGCGCTTGCCGGCGCGGAATTCATGGCCGCTGTTGTGGTTGCCGGTGATGCGGGTATCGAACAGGAAGCCATTGGTGAACGCTTCTGTGCGATAACCCAAATGCCGCGGATCGTATTCGAAGGTGCCTTTGTAGAACGTGGTGGATCGCTCATCTTGAGGCGACAACAATTGATAAAGGGTGGGAACCGAGCCGTTGTGCAAAAACGGGGCAGTCGCCCAAACCCCTGCCAGTGGGCGAGCCTTGTAAGCGACCTTTTCGCGAACGCCGATAGGCAGGCCGAAGCCATCGAGCCGAGGCTTCTCTTGGGCAGTGACATCGGCTTCACGATAAGCGCGCTTTTCGACGAGCGCGGTGACATAAGCCAGGCCCCTGGCTACCGATAGCTGACTCAAGTCCAGCGGTTCCTTGGGCGTGGGGTGCAACTTCACGTCCATCTGCTCCAGCTCTGCCAGGTTCCATTGCAGGGCGGTCAAATCAAATCGGTGGTTGGCGATATTGTTCGCCGCGCTCGGATCCGTACCGATGAAGTCCACTGGCAGCATGTGCAAACGTTGCACCCAGCGCTCACCTTCCTGAGTCTTGTGCGGGACATGGCAGCCGGCGCAATTTTCGGCAAACAGTGTGCGGCCCCTGGCTGCGAGCGGTTTATCGACAATGCCGAACAGGGCTTGCGGCCAGGTGGGTGGTTTCAGGCGCTGCAGGGTTTCTTCGATCGCATGCAGGTCGCGCACGCGGACGCTGGAGGCGTAGCGCTCGTCGCCTTGCAGGGGCTGGCCGTTGGCGTCGAAGAAACTCAAGGTTGCGCCGACGCCCAGCGCCTCACCGATATTGCGTGCCATCGGCTGTTGCGCCGACCCGTTCCATTGCACCCAGTCGAACGTCCACATGTCCCATAGCTGTGGATAATCCACCGGGGCGTTGGCGACGCGATAGTTGGTCGGGGAAATGGCGTCTCCGAAGGTTGCATTGGCAATTCGGCCAAAAGCATCGGTGCGGCCAGGACCTTCCTCGGTGGGGTAGAGACCGCGATGGGTATCGTTCCAGGCGACCTTGAGGAACGTGTTCAGCGAGTTTTTGAAGTCCCTGCGCAGTTGCGCATGAGCAGCATCGTAGTTTTCGCCCAGTACTTGGCGGGCGAAACGCTCGAACTTCCAAGGGTTGTAGTAGGTAGATGTCAGGCTGGCGACCAATGCCTGTCCGAAACTCCCGCCGCGCAACGTAGGAACGCTGGAAGGCAAAACATGTTGCGCCGAGCCACCATCGATGCGCACCGCCTGGCCGTTTAACCGCAGTTCACCGGTGTGGCAAGCGGCGCAAGTTATGTCCAGATATTGCTCCGAACTTCCGGGGTTTCGGTGCCGGGTGAAGCCTACCGGCAAGTTGCCGGGATTGTTCGGCGTGGCTTTTTGCTGGGGATCAATCAGAAATCCAAAGCGAGCGAGGTATTGCGGTGAGGCGAAACGCTGTTGCGAGAACGGCAGTTCGAGGGCTTGGAACCACTCGTAGCGCAGGCCTTTGACCTGTGTGCCCTGAGGCGTGAAGTAATAGGTTTGCCGTTCCTCGGCACTCCACTGATCCAGGTAATGCACTTGCTGCACTGGCGAATGGAAGGGCAATTTGGGGTTGGCGATGTAATACAGAACCACGGCCAGCCCAGCCACCAACAGAAAAACGACCACAATCAGCAAGCGGAGGAGGAGGCGCAAGATGAACATCCTTGTCGATTTTTCGCCCGTTATGCCTGAGTGGCCAATTAGCGGCAAGAGGCCATTACGCCATATGTCATCAGGGCAGAACTGCCTCCTTCAGATCAATCTGACAGAAGTTTCATCTTGCTCAACTGCAAAAGCGTTTAAACACCTGAACTTATCGTAAAACTCTTGCTCTCATGCCGGTAGCCATTGGTCGTGGCGGCCTGATAAGCTCGCGGCTTTAC
>NZ_RCOB01000039.1:0-6943 GCF_004307665.1 Pseudomonas sp. Sample_16 | reverse complement strand
TGAAGCTGGAACGCGGAGCGTCCCTGGAGGCGTTCCCACGCAGAGCGTGGGAACGTTCGGTTCATATTAGTGCGACATCACTTCACGGATGTCGCGGGCCAACTCTCGTACACGTTCTTCTTCGGTATCCCACGAACACATGAAGCGTGCGCCGCCGTTACCGATGAAGGTGTAGAAACGCCAGCCCTTGCCTGTCAGTGCGGCGATGGCCGGTTCCGAGAGTTGCAGGAACACGCCGTTGGCCTGTACCGGAAACATCAACTCGACACCGGGAATGTCACTGACCAGTTCGGCGAGCAACTGCGCACAGCGGTTGGCGTGGTTGGCGTATTTGAGCCAGGCGTCGTTTTCCAGGATGCCGACCCACGGCGCTGACAAGAAGCGCATCTTCGACGCCAGTTGCCCGGCCTGTTTGCAGCGATAGTCAAAGTCTTCCGCCAGTTTGTGGTTGAAGAACAGAATCGCCTCGCCCACGGCCATGCCGTTTTTCGTACCGCCAAAGCACAGCACGTCGACACCGGCCTTCCAGGTCAGGTCTGCCGGCGAGCAACCGAGGAATGCGCACGCATTGGAAAAACGCGCGCCGTCCATGTGCAGATTCAGCCCGAGTTCCTTGCAGGTGGCGCTGATCGCGCGGATTTCGTCCGGGGTATAGACGCTGCCCACTTCGGTGGCCTGGGTCAGGGTCACGACGCGGGGTTTCGGGTAATGGATGTCCTGTCGCTTGAGCGCGACTTCGCGGATCGATTCCGGTGTCAGCTTGCCGTTTTCAGTACGGGCGATCAGCAGCTTGGAACCGTTGGAGAAAAATTCCGGCGCGCCGCATTCGTCGGTTTCGACGTGGGCGGTTTCCGAGCAGATCACGCTGTGGTAACTCTGGCACAGCGACGACAGGGCCAACGAGTTGGCGGCGGTGCCGTTGAAGGCGAAAAACACTTCGCAATCGGTTTCAAACAGTTTGCGGAATCCGTCGGAGGCGCGGGCGGTCCATTCGTCGTCACCGTAGGCGCGCTGGTGGCCGTGATTGGCCTGTTCCATGGCCGCCCAGGCTTCAGGGCAAATGCCGGAATAGTTGTCGCTGGCGAATTGTTGGCTCTTATCGGTCATGGCCTGCTTCCGTGATCGGGACGCTTATGGTGAAGCGCCTCGTGGTCAATGATGGTGCGCACTTTACCGAAGATCGTCCGGGGAGTACGTGGGATGTTTCTGTCAGAAAGATACAAGGATGCCGGGCAATTATGCACATGACTATGCCCGTAAAGCAGCGCGACGGTGCACTGGACCTGCTCAAGTGGTTGGCGCTGCTGAGCATGGTGCTCGATCACCTGCGATATGTCGGTTATTCCGTCGATCTGTTGTATGTGCCGGGACGTTTGGCGTTCCCGTGGTTTTGTCTGGCGATGGCGGCGAACCTGGCGCGCAAGCCGGCCGAGGTGAACGCTGGACAGTGGCGCTATCTGGGCTGGTTGCTGCTGTTCAGTGCGCTCAGTGAAGTTCCTTACCGGATGTTCATTGCCAATCCCGACACGCTGAACGTTATGCCCACACTTGTCCTTGGATTGCTGGTGGTCCGTGGCTGGCAACAACCGGCGCTTCAATCGCGTTTGCTGGCGGTGGCTGCACTGCTGCTGGCGGGTTTTTTTTCGCAGCGTGTGATGTTCGGTTTTTTTGGCGTGTTGTTGCCGTTGGTACTGCTGTGGGTGATCCGTCGTCCCTGGTATTTCGCGTTGCTTGCGGGGCTTGTCTGTCTGGCCGCCAATCAATGGCAGGTGCTGTATTACTCCGTTCGGCTGGGCAGTCATGTGGCTGTGGCGGCCATTATCACTTGTCTGATTGCGCCATGGCTGGGGCTGTTCCTGTTGCGACATGCCCGTGACGCAAAACCACCGCCGATGCGACGCTGGGCGTATGCGCTGTATCCGGCGCATTTCCTGGTGTTGCTCGCAGTGCGACAGGCCATCGCCTGACCCGACCCCTGTGGCGAGGGAGCTTGCTCCCGCTGGGCTGCGCAGCAGACCCAACGCCTGTGCATGCGGTCTGCCCGTCAGCTCGTGGTTATCGCTTTTGCGACTGCTTCGCAGTCGAGCGGGAGCAAGCTCCCTCGCCACAAAGGCATCCACTGGCTCGGCCATTTCACGCCATGTCGTAAACGCACCTTTGCGTGGCGCCCGTAGGCATTTGACCCTTCGAAGCCAGTCATACCATCGCTATCAAAGGGCACTGCCGAAACGCCAGTGCCTCACCGAGACGAATGGCGCACAGATGCCGCTGGGAGAGACGCGATGTTCAGCAAGCAAGACCAGATCCAGGGTTACGATGATGCACTGCTGGCGGCGATGAATGCCGAGGAGCAACGTCAGGAAGATCACATCGAGCTGATCGCGTCGGAGAACTACACCAGCAAGCGCGTGATGCAAGCGCAAGGCAGCGGCCTGACCAACAAGTACGCCGAAGGCTATCCGGGCAAGCGCTACTACGGTGGCTGCGAGCACGTCGACAAGGTCGAGGCCCTGGCCATCGAGCGCGCCAAGCAGCTGTTCGGCGCCGATTACGCCAACGTCCAGCCGCACTCCGGTTCCTCGGCCAACAGCGCCGTGTACCTGGCCTTGTTGAACGCCGGCGACACCATCCTGGGCATGAGCCTGGCCCATGGCGGTCACCTGACCCACGGCGCCAAAGTGTCGTCCTCGGGCAAACTCTACAACGCCGTGCAGTACGGCATCGACACCAAGACCGGCCTGATCGATTACGACGAAGTCGAGCGTCTGGCCGTCGAGTGCAAGCCGAAGATGATCGTGGCCGGCTTCTCTGCCTACTCAAAGACCCTGGACTTCCCGCGCTTCCGCCAGATCGCCGACAAGGTCGGAGCGCTGCTGTTCGTCGACATGGCCCACGTGGCCGGCCTGGTCGCTGCCGGCCTGTACCCGAATCCGCTGCCGTATGCCGATGTGGTCACCACCACCACCCACAAGACCCTGCGCGGTCCACGTGGCGGCCTGATCCTGGCCAAGTCCAACGAAGAAATCGAGAAGAAGCTCAACGCCGCGGTCTTCCCGGGTGCCCAGGGCGGCCCGCTGATGCACGTCATCGCCGGTAAAGCGGTGTGCTTCAAGGAAGCGCTGGAGCCAGGCTTCAAGGCTTACCAGCAACAAGTGATCGACAACGCCCAGGCCATGGCCGGCGTGTTTATCAAACGCGGCTACGATGTAGTGTCCGGCGGCACCGATAACCACTTGTTCCTGGTCAGCCTGATCCGCCAGGGCCTCACCGGCAAAGAGGCGGACGCAGCACTCGGTCGCGCCCACATCACCGTCAACAAGAACGCTGTGCCGAACGACCCGCAGTCGCCGTTCGTGACCTCCGGCCTGCGTATCGGCACCCCGGCCGTGACCACACGCGGCTTCAAGGTGACCCAGTGCGTAACGCTGGCCGGCTGGATCTGCGACATCCTCGACAACCTCGGCGATGCCGATGTCGAGGCCAATGTCGCCCAGCAAGTGTCGGCCCTGTGCGCGGACTTCCCGGTTTATCGCTGAGCGCGGTTTTGGAGTAAATGACTATGCAACGCTATTCGGGCTTCGGCCTCTTCAAACACTCCCTCAGCCACCACGAAAACTGGCAGCGCATGTGGCGCACGCCGACCCCGAAAAAGGTCTACGACGTGGTTATCGTCGGCGGTGGCGGGCACGGTCTGGCGACCGCCTACTACCTGGCCAAGGAACACGGCATCACTAACGTGGCCGTGGTCGAGAAGGGCTGGCTGGGCGGCGGTAACACCGCGCGCAACACCACCATCGTTCGCTCCAACTACCTGTGGGACGAGTCGGCGCACCTGTACGAACACGCGATGAAACTGTGGGAAGGCCTGTCTCAGGACCTCAACTACAACGTGATGTTCTCCCAGCGCGGCGTGTACAACCTTTGCCACACCCTGCAGGACATTCGTGATTCCGAGCGTCGAGTCAGCGCCAACCGCCTCAATGGTGTCGACGGTGAGTTGCTCGATGCCAAGCAAGTGGCCGACGAGATTCCGTATCTCGACTGCTCGAAGAACACCCGCTACCCGGTGATGGGCGCGACCGTCCAGCGTCGCGGCGGCGTCGCCCGTCACGATGCCGTGGCCTGGGGCTTTGCCCGTGCCGCCGACGCCTTGGGTGTGGACTTGATCCAGCAGACCGAAGTGATCGGTTTCCGCAAGGAAAACGGCGTGTGCATCGGTGTTGAAACCAACAAGGGCTTCATCGGCGCCAAACGCGTCGGCGTGGTCACTGCCGGTAACTCCGGGCACATGGCCAAGCTCGCCGGTTTCCGTCTGCCGATCGAATCGCACCCGCTGCAGGCGCTGGTGTCCGAGCCGATCAAGCCGATTATCGACAGCGTGATCATGTCCAACGCCGTACACGGTTACATCAGCCAGTCCGACAAGGGCGACCTGGTGATCGGCGCCGGTATCGACGGCTACAACGGTTACGGCCAGCGTGGTTCGTATCCGGTGATCGAGCACACCATCCAGGCCATCGTCGAGATGTTCCCGGTGCTGTCGCGAGTGCGCATGAACCGTCAGTGGGGCGGCATCGTCGACACCACCCCTGACGCTTGCCCGATCATCTCGAAAACCCCGGTACCGAACATGTTCTTCAACTGCGGTTGGGGCACCGGTGGATTCAAGGCAACACCTGGCTCGGGCAACGTGTTTGCCGCGAGCCTGGCCAAGGGTGAAATGCACCCATTGGCCGCACCTTTCTCCATCGACCGTTTCCACAACGGTGCGTTGATCGATGAACACGGCGCTGCTGCGGTTGCCCACTAACAGGAGAAATCCCCATGTTGCATATCTTCTGTCCTCACTGCGGCGAACTGCGCTCCGAAGAGGAATTCCACGCATCCGGCCAGGCGCACATCCCGCGTCCACTGGATCCGAACAGCTGCACCGACGAGGAGTGGGGCGACTATATGTTCTTCCGCGACAACCCTCGCGGTCTGCACCATGAACTGTGGATTCACGCCGCCGGTTGCCGTCAGTACTTCAACGCCACCCGCGACACCGTGACCTACGAGATTCTCGAAACCTACAAGATCGGCACCAAGCCACAATTCACCGACAAGACCGATAGCCCGAAAGCGGCCAGCACGGCTCTGGGAGAGAAGGTATGAGCCAGATCAATCGCCTGTCCAACGGCGGACGGATCGACCGCAACAAAGTGTTGAGCTTCACCTTCAACGGCCAGAGCTACAAAGGCTTCGAAGGCGATTCGCTGGCCGCTGCACTGCTGGCCAACGGCGTCGACATCATCGGTCGCAGCTTCAAGTATTCCCGTCCGCGCGGCATCTTCGCCGCCGGTGCCGAAGAGCCGAACGCGGTCCTGCAGATCGGCGCCACCGAAGCCACACAGATTCCCAACGTACGCGCCACGCAGCAAGCGCTGTATCAAGGTTTGGTCGCCACCAGCACCAACGGCTGGCCGAGCGTGAACAACGACATGATGGGGATTCTCGGCAAGGTCGGCGGCAAGCTGATGCCACCGGGTTTCTACTACAAAACCTTCATGTACCCGCAATCGTTCTGGATGACGTACGAGAAATACATTCGTAAGGCCGCCGGTCTTGGCCGCTCGCCGACTGAGAACGATCCGGACACCTATGACTACATGAACCAGCACTGTGACGTGCTGATCGTCGGCGCCGGCCCTGCTGGTTTGGCGGCAGCCTTGGCTGCTGCGCGCAGCGGTGCCCGGGTGATCCTGGCGGACGAACAGGAAGAGTTCGGTGGCAGCCTGCTCGACTCCCGCGAAAGCCTCGACGGCAAACCTGCCGTGGAATGGGTCGCCAGCGTTATCGCCGAGCTGAAGAACACCCCGGACGTGCTGCTGTTGCCGCGCGCCACGGTCAACGGTTACCACGATCACAACTTCCTGACCATTCACGAGCGCCTCACCGATCACCTCGGCGACCGCGCACCGATTGGCCAGGTGCGTCAGCGCATCCACCGTGTTCGCGCCAAGCGCGTCGTACTCGCGACCGGCGCTCATGAGCGTCCACTGGTCTACGGCAACAACGACGTGCCGGGCAACATGCTGGCTGGCGCTGTCTCGACTTACGTGCGCCGTTACGGTGTGGCACCGGGCAAGAAACTGGTGCTGTCGACCAACAACGATCACGCCTACCGCGTGGCACTGGACTGGCTCGACGCCAGCCTGCAAGTGGTCGCCATCGCTGACGCCCGCAGCAATCCGCGTGGTGCGTTGGTTGAAGAGGCGCGCGCCAAAGGTATCCGCATCCTCACTGGCAGCGCCGTGATCGAAGCTCGTGGCACCAAGCGTGTGACCGCAGCCCGTGTGGCCGCGATCGATGTGAAGGGACATAAAGTCACCAGCCCTGGCGAATGGCTCGACTGTGACATCGTCGCCAGCTCCGGCGGCTACAGCCCGGTGGTGCACCTGGCATCGCACCTGGGCGGCAAGCCGATCTGGCGTGAAGACATCCTCGGTTTCGTACCGGGCGAAGCTCCGCAAAAACGTGTATGTGTCGGCGGTATCAATGGCGTCTATGGCCTTGGTGATTCCCTGGCCGATGGTTTTGAAGGTGGCGTGCGCGCGGCCAGCGAAGCCGGTTTCGGTCCGGTCGAAGCGACCTTGCCCAAAGCCCTGGCGCGTCTCGAAGAACCGACCCTGGCGCTGTTCCAGGTGCCGCACGAAAAGAACACCGCGCGGGCTCCGAAGCAATTCGTCGACCTGCAAAACGACGTCACCGCCGCCGCTATCGAACTGGCGACCCGCGAAGGCTTCGAATCGGTCGAGCACGTCAAGCGCTATACCGCATTGGGCTTCGGCACCGATCAGGGCAAGCTCGGCAACGTCAATGGCCTGGCCATCGCTGCCCGCTCGCTGAACGTGACCATCCCGCAGATGGGCACCACCATGTTCCGTCCGAACTACACGCCGGT
>NZ_RCOB01000221.1:0-6969 GCF_004307665.1 Pseudomonas sp. Sample_16 | reverse complement strand
GCCGAACGCGGAGCGTCCGTTGAGGCGTTCCCACGCAGAGCGTGGGAACGATCATGGCATCGCTTCAGGCAGCTTCCGGCGCCTGCGCGCGACGCACGTCCGGTTGTTTCCAAGAGTCGGCGGCGCTTTCTTCGATGGCTTGCTGGATCGCCCGCTTGCGGTTTTCTTCGGCACGGCGGCTGAAGAACCAGACCAGGAAAGTCACGATCGACACGGCCAACAGAATCAGGCTGGCCACGGCATTGATCTCCGGCTTCACGCCCAGTCGTACCGCCGAGAACACTTCCATCGGCAGGGTCGTGGAACCCGGGCCGGAAACGAAGCTCGCCAACACCAGGTCATCCAGCGACAAGGCGAACGACATCATGCCGCCGGCCGCCAACGATGGCGCGATCATCGGGATGGTGATCAGGAAGAACACCTTCCATGGCCGTGCACCGAGGTCCATGGCCGCTTCTTCGATGGACAGGTCCAGCTCACGCAAGCGCGCCGACACCACCACCGCCACGTACGCCGCACAGAACGTCGTGTGGGCGATCCAGATGGTGACGATGCCGCGTTCCTGCGGCCAGCCGATCATCTGCGCCATGGCCACGAACAGCAGCAACAGCGACAGGCCGGTGATCACTTCAGGCATCACCAGCGGCGCGGTGACCAGGCCACCGAACAGCGTGCGACCCTTGAAGTGGGTGATACGGGTCAGGACGAATGCGGCTAACGTCCCTAGTGCGACGGCTGCAATCGCCGTGTAGCAGGCGATTTCCAGCGAGCGCACCACCGACCCCATCAGTTGCGTGTTGTCCATCAGGCCGACGTACCACTTGATCGACCAACCGCCCCACACCGTCACCAGTTTCGAGGCGTTGAACGAGTAGATCACCAGGATCAGCATCGGCAGATAGATAAACAACAGACCCACCACCAGCATCAGGCTGGAGAAACGGAAGCGTTTCATTCTTTACCCTCCATTTCCTTGGCCTGACTGCGGTTGAACAGGATGATCGGCACAATCAGGATCGCCAGCATCACCACCGCCAGGGCGGACGCCACCGGCCAGTCACGGTTGTTGAAGAACTCTTGCCAGAGCACTTTACCGATCATCAGGGTTTCCGGACCGCCGAGCAGTTCCGGGATCACAAACTCACCCACCACCGGGATGAACACCAGCATGCAGCCGGCGATGATGCCGTTTTTCGACAGCGGCACGGTGATTTTCCAGAAGCTGTTGAAGGTGCTCGAACCCAGGTCCGAAGCGGCTTCCAGCAGACTCGTGTCGTGCTTCACCAGGTTGGCGTACAGCGGCAGGATCATGAACGGCAGATAGGAGTAGACGACACCAATGTAAACCGCGAGGTTGGTGTTGAGGATCTGCAGCGGTTCGTCGATCCAGCCCATGCTCATCAGGAAACCGTTGAGCAGGCCGTTGTTGCTGAGGATGCCCATCCACGCATACACGCGGATCAGGATCGCGGTCCAGGTCGGCATCATGATCAGCAGCACCAGCACCGTTTGCAGCTCTTTGCGGGCGCTGGCAATGGCGTAGGCCATCGGGTAGCCGATCAGCAGGCAGAGGATGGTGCTGATCAGCGCCATCTTCAGCGAGCCGAGGTACGCGGCGATGTACAACTCGTCATCGCCCAGCATCGCGTAGTTGCCCAGGTTCAGCAGCAACTGCAGCTTCTGTTCGGCGTAGCTGTAGATTTCAGTGTACGGCGGGATGGCCACGTCGGCTTCGGCAAAGCTGATCTTCAGAACGATGAAGAACGGCAACATGAAGAACAGGAACAGCCAGATGAAGGGAACCCCGATGACCAACTGGCGGCCACCGGGAATTATTCGATTGAGACGGCGTTTGAATTTGCGCATGTTCATGAGCGAAGTACCACGCCGCTATCGTCTTCCCAGTACACGTAGACCTGATCACCCCAGGTCGGACGCTGCCCGCGACGTTCGGCGTTGGCGACGAATGACTGCACCAGTTTGCCGCTTGGCAACTCGACGTAGAACACCGAGTGCCCGCCCAGGTAAGCGATGTCGTGCACCTTGCCGCTGGACCAGTTGTACTGGCAGGTCGGCATGTCGGCGGTGACCAGCAGTTTTTCCGGACGGATCGCGTAGGTCACCGACTTGTCCTGTACCGAAGTGCTGATGCCGTGGCCGACGTAGATCTGCCGGTCCAGGTCTTTGCAGGTAATGATCGCGTGGCCTTCGGCGTCGTCGATCACTTCACCTTCGAAGATGTTGACGTTGCCGATGAATTCGCAGACCAGGCGACTGGTCGGGGTCTCGTAGATGTCGATCGGGCTGCCGATCTGGGCGATCCAGCCCAGGTGCATGATCGCGATGCGCTCAGCCATGGTCATGGCTTCTTCCTGGTCGTGGGTCACCATGACGCAGGTCACGCCGACGCGCTCGATGATCTCGACCAGTTCCAGCTGCATTTGCGAACGCAGTTTTTTATCCAGTGCGCCCATCGGTTCATCGAGCAACAGCAGCTTCGGCCGCTTGGCCAGGGAACGCGCCAGTGCCACACGCTGACGCTGGCCACCGGATAACTGGTGCGGCTTGCGCTTGGCGTACTGGGTCATTTGCACGAGCTTGAGCATGTCGGCCACACGGGCGTCGATTTCGGCGGCTGGCAGTTTGTCCTGCTTGAGGCCGAAAGCGATGTTCTGCGCTACGGTCATGTGCGGGAACAGGGCGTAGGACTGGAACATCATGTTGATCGGCCGCTCGTACGGCGGCATGTCGGTGATGTCTACGCCATCGAGGAAGATGCGCCCCTCCGTGGGCCGTTCGAAACCTGCGAGCATGCGCAGCAGGGTGGATTTGCCCGATCCCGAACCGCCGAGCAGGGCGAAAATCTCGCCTTTCTTGATTTCCAGGGACACATCGTCCACGGCAATCGTCTCGTCGAACTTCTTCGTGACCCGGTCGATTTTGACCAACACCTGTTTAGGTGACTGGTCGCCCTCGAGGGCTTTCTTATAGGCGCCGGAGGCAACTGCCATTTACGAAACTCCCAAAAAAAAAGAGTGCAGTTCGCTCAAGGTGAGCCAACTTTGGATAGTTTGAGCCTTGAAGCTATTTGCCCGACTTGACCTTGGTCCAGCTGCGGGTCATCAAACGTTGAATATTCGGTGGCAGCTCGATGGACACGTAGGTCTTGTCGAGCACGGCCTGCGGTGGGTAAACCGCTTCGTCGGTGCGAATGGACTGTTCCATCAGTTTGTCCGACCCGGGGTTAGGGTTGGCGTAGCCGACGTAATCACTGACCTGGGCAATAACCTCAGGTTTGAGCAAATAGTTGATGAACGCGTGGGCCTGCTTGACGTTGGCCGCATCCTTGGGGATCGCCAGCATGTCGAACCACAGCGCACCGCCTTCCTTGGGAATCGAGTAGGCGATGTTCACGCCTTTCTTGGCTTCATCGGCGCGGTTCTTCGCCTGGAACATGTCGCCGGAGAAACCGATCGCGACGCAGATATCACCGTTGGCCAGATCCGCAATGTATTTGGAGGAGTGGAAGTAGGTCACGTAAGGCCGTACCGCCAGCAACTTGGCTTCAGCCTTTTTGTAATCTTCAGGGTTGGTGCTGTTGGCGTCGAGGCCCATGTAGTTGAGCACCGTCGGCATCATTTCATCGGCCGAATCGAGGAACGCCACACCGCAACTTTGCAGCTTCTTGATGTTTTCAGGTTCGAAGACGGCGGCCCACGAATCGATCGTGTCGACCCCCAGCACGGCCTTGATCTTGTCGACGTTGTAACCGATGCCGTTGGTGCCCCATAGATAGGGCACGGCGTACAGGTTGCCCGGATCGTTTTGCTCCAGACGCTTGAGCAGCACCGGGTCGAGGTTCGAGTAGTTCGGCAACTGCGACTTGTCGAGTTTCTGGAACGCGCCAGCCTTGATCTGCTTGCCGAGGAAGTGGTTCGACGGCACGACGACATCGTAACCGGTACGCCCGGCAAGCAACTTGCCTTCCAGGGTCTCGTTGGAGTCGAACACGTCGTAAACCGGTTTGATCCCGGTCTCTTTCTGGAAGTCGGCCAGCGTGTTCTCGCCGATGTAGTCCGACCAGTTATAAATATGCACAGTACCGGCGGCCTGGACACTGACGGCAAGCGTCAGCCCGGCGCCGACCAGCATGGCATTGCGCAACAAAGAAAAAATAGGCAAGTGGAGGTCCTCTAAAATGAGTTGGGCCCAAGTTGCCCCGCGTTACATGACAGCCATGGCTGTATGGCAACAAAACCGGCGCGCAACTTACCCTCGAAAAACCGTTCCAGCAAAACTTTCTGTCATTTAATTAAACCTGTTGCCGCCACCGCGCAGACGACGACAACAGGTTCTTGCTTCAAACCGGCTTACTTACCGGATTTGATCTTGGTCCAGCTGCGGGTCAGGATCCGCTGGGTCGCGGCCGGCAAGTCGGCAATCGCGTACAGCTTGGCCAGCACATCGGCCGGCGGGTAGATGCCCGGGTCGGCTGTGATTTCTTTCTCAACCAGCGGCGTGGCGGCCGCGTTGCCGTTCGGGAAGCGTACGGCGTTGGTGATTTCGGCCATGATTTCCGGCTTCTGCAGGAAGGTCATGAACTTGTAGGCGCCTTCGACGTTTTCGGCATCTTTAGGGATGGCGACCATGTCGTAGAAGCTGCCGGCGCCTTCTTTCGGAATGTTGTAGCTGACTTTCACCTTGTCACCGGCTTCGGCAGCGCGTGCCTTGGCCTGGTAGATGTCACCCGAGTAACCCACGGCCACGCAGATGTTGCCGTTGGCCAGGTCCGAGATGTACTTGGACGAGTGGAAGTAACCAATCGAAGGACGGATTTTCAGGAACAGCGCTTCAGCTTCGGCCAGTTGTTTCTTGTCCTGGCTGTCGGTTGGATAGCCCAGGTAGTGCAACGCCACCGGAATCATCTCGGTTGGCGAATCGAGGAAACTGATACCGCAGGATTTCAACTTCGCAGCGTTTTCAGGTTTGAACAGCAGGTCCCAGGAGTTGGTCGGCGCGTCGGCACCCAGTGCAGCCTTGACCTTCTCGGCGTTGAAACCAATACCGATCGAACCCCACATGTACGGGAAGGCGTGTTCGTTGCCCGGGTCGCTGACCGATACGGCCTTGAGCAAGTCGGTGTTCAGGTTCTTCCAGTTGGGCAGCTTGGACTTGTCCAGCTTCTGGTAAACACCTGCCTTGATCTGCTTGGCCAGGAAGTTGTTGGACGGTACGACGATGTCGTAGCCGGACTTGCCTGCCAGCAATTTGGCTTCCAGGGTTTCGTTACTGTCGAAAACGTCGTAGACCACTTTGATGCCCGACTCGTCTTCAAACTTCTTGACGGTGTCCGGAGCGATGTAGTCGGACCAGTTATAGACGTGCAACACCTTGTCGTCCGCCTGAACCGCGCCCGCCATAATGCCCATCAGGGACATGGCGAGAAGAGTCTTGCCAGCAAGCTTTTTGCCTAATGCCTTCATGCGTTAATGCTCCAAATTTTTCTTTTTTGAACCACTTTGTTCAGCGGCCGAACCCCGACAACTGGAACCGCGGCTAGTCTGGCAAGATCCGAGGCGGTCTTTCAAGAAAAGGCCAACCTTTCTGACTGCCCCGAGCGAAGGTGCCGCGGCGCCTTCGCTCAGAGCCTAGCACTTAGCCTTGCAACGCACTCAGGGTGAGGTCCAGACACTTGCGAGCTTTCGTTACCAGTTCGTCGATTTCCGCAGGCGTAATCACCAGTGGCGGCGCGATGATCATGGTGTCACCGACTGCCCGCATGATCAGGCCATTATCGAAGCAGAACTGTCGGCAGATCATGCCCACTCCCTTGCCTTCGTAGCGCTTGCGCGTGGCCTTGTCCTGAACCAGTTCGATGGCCCCCAACAGACCCACCCCGCGAACTTCACCCACCAGCGGATGATCGTTCAGTTCCCGCAGACGCTTTTGCAAATACGGTGCCGTTTCGGTCTTCACGCGTTCGACAATTTTCTCGTCGCGCATGATGCGGATGTTTTCCAGCGCCACCGCGGCAGCCACCGGATGACCGGAGTAGGTGAAACCGTGGTTGAAGTCGCCGCCCTCGTTGAGGACTGCCACCACTTCGTCACGCACGATCAGCCCACCCATCGGGATGTAGCCGGAAGTCAGGCCCTTGGCGATGGTCATCATGTCGGGCTTGAGGTCGTAGAAATCGCTGCCGAACCACTCGCCGGTGCGGCCGAAACCACAAATCACCTCGTCGGCCACGAACAGGATGTCGTATTTGGCGAGGATTTCCTTGATGCGCGGCCAGTAGCTGTCAGGCGGAATGATCACGCCGCCAGCGCCCTGGATCGGTTCGGCAATAAAGGCACCAACGTTGTCGACGCCGACTTCCAGAATCTTCTCTTCCAGCTGATTGGCAGCCCAGATCCCGAACTCTTCAGGCGTCATGTCACCGCCCTCAGTGAACCAGTAAGGCTGCGCGATATGGACGATGCCCGGGATCGGCAAGTCGCCCTGTTCGTGCATGTAGGTCATGCCGCCCAGGCTGGCGCCGGCCACGGTGGAACCGTGATAGCCGTTCTTGCGGCTGATGATGACTTTCTTGTTCGGCTGGCCCTTGATTGCCCAGTAGTGGCGGACCATGCGCAGCATGGTGTCGTTGCCTTCGGAGCCGGAACCGGTGAAGAACACATGGTTCATGCCTTGCGGCGCGATGTCGGCGATGGCCTTGGCCAGTTCGAGTACTGGCGGGTGCGCGGTCTGGAAAAACAGGTTGTAGTAAGGCAGTTCGCGCATCTGTTTGCTGGCGGCGTCTGCCAGTTCTTCACGACCGTAGCCGATTGCCACACACCACAGACCGGCCATGCCGTCGAGAATCTGGTTGCCCTCGCTGTCCCACAGGTACACGCCCTTGGCGTTGGTGATGATCCGCGGGCCTTTCTCTTTCAGCTGCTTGAAATCGCTGAACGGGGCCAGGTGGTG
>NZ_RCOB01000080.1:0-7067 GCF_004307665.1 Pseudomonas sp. Sample_16 | reverse complement strand
TCAAGCTGAACATCGGCAACCCGGCGCCCTTTGGTTTCGAAGCGCCGGATGAAATTCTCCAGGACGTCATCCGCAACTTGCCGACCGCCCAGGGCTACAGCGACTCCAAAGGCCTGTTCAGCGCGCGCAAAGCCGTGATGCAGTACTACCAGCAAAAGCAGGTGGAAGGCGTCGGCATCGAAGACATTTACCTGGGCAACGGCGTTTCCGAGCTCATCGTGATGTCGATGCAGGCCCTGCTCAACAACGGCGATGAAGTGCTGGTGCCGGCTCCCGACTATCCGCTGTGGACTGCCGCCGTGAGCCTGTCGGGCGGCAACCCGGTGCATTATCTGTGTGACGAGCAGGCCAACTGGTGGCCGGACCTGGCCGACATCAAGGCCAAGATCACCCCGAACACCAAAGCCCTGGTGATCATCAACCCGAACAACCCGACCGGTGCGGTGTACTCCAGGGAAGTCCTGCTGGGCATGCTGGAACTGGCCCGCCAGCACAACCTGGTGGTGTTCTCCGACGAGATCTACGACAAGATCCTCTACGACGATGCCGTGCACATCTGCACTGCTTCCCTGGCGCCGGACTTGCTGTGCCTGACCTTCAACGGCCTGTCCAAGTCCTACCGCGTAGCCGGTTTCCGCTCCGGCTGGATCGCCATTTCCGGGCCGAAACACCATGCCCAGAGCTACATCGAAGGCATCGACATGCTGGCCAACATGCGCTTGTGTGCCAACGTGCCGAGCCAGCACGCGATCCAGACCGCGTTGGGTGGCTATCAGAGCATCAACGACCTGGTGCTGCCGCCGGGTCGCCTGTTGGAGCAGCGCAACCGCACGTGGGAACTGCTCAACGACATCCCGGGCGTGAGTTGTGTCAAGCCGATGGGCGCTCTGTATGCGTTCCCGCGAATCGACCCAAAAGTCTGCCCGATCCACAACGACGAAAAATTCGTCCTCGACCTGCTGCTCTCCGAGAAGCTGTTGGTGGTTCAGGGCACTGCGTTCAACTGGCCGTGGCCGGACCACTTCCGCGTCGTGACCCTGCCTCGCGTCGATGACCTGGACATGGCCATCGGCCGCATCGGCAATTTCCTCAAGTCCTATCGGCAGTAGATGACCGGTTTACCGTGCGACGGCGCTTGCAGAGTCGCACGGTGATTCATTCAGCAACATATGTTTGCACCCAGTCGAGCACTGACACTTCTAGCCTTGATCAATACTGCGCTGCCTGCTCCGGTCCAACGCCGACGGGGCAAATGAGACCTGCCGGCCTACAAACACTTCCTGCATCAATGTCGGAAATGCCCTGCAAGCAGCTAAGCTTTTACCGTAGGACACAGTTTGAAATAGTCACCCGGTTGAATACCCCGGTGCAGCACCTTATATACCCCGCAGTACGCTACATTTTTAGCATAAGGAGATTTCTACAACCATGATGCGCATCCTGCTGTTTTTGGCCACTAACCTGGCGGTCGTGCTGATTGCCAGCATCACCCTGAGCCTTTTCGGCTTCAACGGGTTCATGGCGGCCAACGGGGTTGATCTCAACCTCAATCAGCTGCTGATTTTCTGTGCGGTCTTTGGTTTCGCCGGTTCCCTGTTCTCGCTGTTCATCTCCAAGTGGATGGCGAAGATGAGCACCAGCACCCAGATCATCACCCAGCCACGCACGCGTCACGAGCAATGGCTGCTGCAAACAGTCGAGCAACTGTCCCGCGAAGCCGGGATCAAGATGCCCGAAGTCGGGATTTTCCCGGCCTACGAGGCGAACGCCTTCGCTACCGGCTGGAACAAGAACGATGCACTGGTGGCGGTCAGCCAGGGCTTGCTCGAACGTTTTTCGCCGGATGAAGTGAAAGCCGTTCTGGCCCACGAAATCGGCCACGTGGCTAACGGCGACATGGTCACACTTGCGTTGATCCAGGGCGTCGTGAACACCTTCGTGATGTTCTTCGCGCGGATCATCGGCAACTTTGTCGACAAGGTGATCTTCAAGAATGAAGAAGGCCAGGGTATTGCCTACTACGTGGCAACCATCTTCGCCGAACTGGTTCTGGGCATCCTGGCCAGTGCCATCGTCATGTGGTTCTCGCGCAAACGCGAATTCCGCGCTGACGAAGCCGGCGCCAACCTGGCCGGCACCGCCGCGATGATCGGCGCCCTGCAACGCCTGCGCGCCGAACAAGGCCTGCCGGTGCACATGCCCGACACCCTGAACGCCTTCGGCATCAACGGTGGCATCAAACAGGGCTTCGCCCGCATGTTCATGAGCCACCCGCCGCTGGAAGAGCGTATCGACGCTCTGGCTCGTCGTCGGGGCTAAGTGGCAACGCAATAAACAGGAAGGCCCGCAGAGATGCGGGCCTTTTTTTGTCTGCTGATTGATGCGGTGTTCTTCAGGGCCTCTTCGCGGGCAAGCCTCGCCCCTACTGAAGATCCACCCCTTGCAGGAGCGAGCCTCGCCCGCGAAAGGGCCAGTACAGACAACACATCTTTTATTGAATGGAAACCCGGTACACCCGCTCTTCAAGCCGAGTAACACCCGCCTCCAGAAATTTCACGCTCTCACTCAGCACATCCTGATCTTCCAGGATCTTCAGCGCCCACGAATCGCCAAACAGCCGCTGCACTTCATCATCGACAACGGCAAACGGCGGGCCAGGCATCTGCGTCTGGTCATAGTCCAGAGTGATCAGTAGACCCCGGGACTCTTTGGGCAATATCCGCTTCAAATGATCCGCATATTCCTCACGCATTGCCTGGGGTAACGCGATCAATGCGGCACGGTCATAGAGCGCAGAACAATCGGCCACGTCGCCGGCAGTCAGCGCAAAGAAATCACCGCACCACAACTCTATCGAACCTGCCCGATAAACCTTGAAAGGCCCTTGCTCGCTGACGGCAGGATCAAAGCCGTGTTCGCTGAAGAAATCCTCCACGGCCTTCTCCGACAATTCGATCCCCAGAACCTCATGCCCCTGATGGGCAAGCCAAAGCAGGTCCAGACTTTTTCCGCACAAGGGAACCAGCACACGAGCCCCCTCCTCCAGCCCTAACGACGGCCAGAACCGTTGCAGATACGGGTTCACCCGCGGCAGATGAAAGCCGATCTGATTTGCCGCCCACTTCTTGTGCCAAAACTCCGGCTGCATAGATAACCCCGAAAATTCGATCAAAACACCCTAAAACTTATATTAGATTTAGATCAATGATCTGATTGAAGATGGCGCCATCTTACTCTCTGGAGCTTAAACATGTTCCCCAGCCTGTACATCTCCCATGGCTCCCCGATGCTAGCCCTGGAACCCGGCGCCAGTGGACCGGCCCTCGCTCGCCTGGCAGCTGAAATGCCGAAGCCAAAAGCCATCGTGATTGTTTCTGCACACTGGGAAAGCAACGAGCTGCTGGTCAGCGGCAATCCGCAACCTGACACCTGGCACGATTTCGGTGGTTTCCCCAAAGCCCTGTTCGAAGTGCAATACCCGGCGCCTGGTGACCCCCAACTGGCCGCCGAAGTTGTCGAGCAGTTGAAGGCCAGCGGCCTTCCGGCACGCATCGATCCCCAGCGCCCCTTCGACCATGGCGTATGGGTACCTTTTTCGTTGATGTATCCACAGGCGGACATCCCGATCGTTCAGGTGTCGCTGCCCACCCGTGGCGGCCCTGCCCTGCAAACCCGCGTCGGCCATGCCCTGGCCAGCCTGCGCGAGCACGGCGTATTGCTGATCGGCTCCGGCAGCATTACCCACAACCTGCGGGAACTGGATTGGCATGCCGGCCCGGAAAGCGTTGAACCCTGGGCACAAGCGTTCCGCGACTGGATGATCGAGAAACTTGCCGCCAACGATGAGGCCGCGCTGCATGACTATCGCGCGCAGGCACCGCATGCCGTACGCAACCATCCGAGCGATGAGCACTTGCTGCCGCTGTACTTTGCCCGCAGTGCCGGAGGTGATTTCAGTGTTGCGCACAAGGGATTCACCATGGGGGCGCTGGGCATGGACATCTATCGCTTCGGCTGACCTGCGATCTTTTTCAAAGGCAAAAAAAATCCCCGAACCAGTCGGGGATTTTTCATGTTCGATCAATCAGCCCAAAGGCGGATCAATCTTCGCGATAGCGACGCAGCTTCAACTGCTTACCGGCAACGCGAGTGTCCTTCAGCTTGGTCAGCAACTTCTCCAGACCATCTTCCGGCAACTCGACGAGGCTGAAGCTGTCACGCACCTGAATGCGGCCGATCGCTTCACGCGCCAGGCCACCTTCGTTGAGGATGGCGCCCAGCAGGTTCTTGGCAGCGATACCGTCACGCGCACCCAGCGCGGTACGGCAACGGGCACGACCTTCACCCAATGGCATCGGAGCGCGACGCTCACGATCACCACGCTCAGGACGATCACCGGAACGCTCCGGACGATCGCCACGTGGCGCGTTGTTCGGCACCAGTGGACGCTCTTTCTCGATAGCGGCCAGGTTCAGCGCTTGACCGTTGGTAGCCTTGCGCAGCAGGGCTGCGGCCAGGGCACGCGGGCTGCAACCGATGTCGGCGGTCAGGCGATCGAGCAGATCACCGTGGGTCGATTCGGCATCAGCCACCAGCGGCGACAGGCTGTTGGTCAGTTTCTTGATGCGCGCATCCAGAACGGCTTGAGCGTCCGGCAGGCGAACTTCAGCAACTTTCTGACCGGTTACACGCTCGATCACTTGCAGCATGCGGCGCTCACGTGGAGTCACCAGCAGCAGTGCACGACCTTCGCGACCGGCACGGCCGGTACGGCCGATACGGTGAACGTAGGATTCCGGATCGTACGGCATGTCAACGTTGAATACGTGAGTGATGCGCGGAACGTCCAGGCCACGGGCAGCAACGTCGGTCGCCACAACGATGTCCAGGCGGCCATCCTTGAGGGAGTCGATCACGCGCTCACGCTGGTTCTGGGCGATGTCACCGTTCAGCGCAGCGGCTTTGTAGCCTTTGGCTTCCAGGGCACTGGCCAGGTCCAGGGTCGCTTGCTTGGTGCGCACGAACATGATCAGGGCGTCGAAATCTTCCACTTCCAGCAAGCTGAGAACGGCAGAAGTCTTCTGGTCAGCGTGAACCAACAGGTGAGCCTGTTCGATCGCGGTAACGGTCTGGGTCTTGCTCTGGATCTTCACGTGCTTCGGATCGCGCAAGTGGCGCTCAGCGATGGCACGGATCGATTGCGGCAGGGTGGCCGAGAACAATACGGTCTGACGGGTTTCCGGCATGGCCTTGAAGATAACTTCCAGGTCATCCATGAAGCCCAGTTTGAGCATTTCGTCTGCTTCGTCGAGAACCAGGTGGTTCACGGTCGCCAGAACTTTTTCGTCGCGACGCAGGTGGTCGCACAGACGGCCCGGTGTGGCGACAACAATCTGTGCGCCATTACGGATTGCTTTCAATTGTGGGCCCATCGGCGCGCCGCCGTAGACAGCCACAACAGTTACGCCCGGCATTTGCTTGGCGTAGGTTTCGAAAGCGGTTGCAACTTGTAGCGCCAACTCACGAGTTGGGGCCAGGATCAGAGCTTGCGGCTCGCGCTTGGACGGATCAATGCGGTGCAGGATAGGCAGGGCAAAGGCAGCGGTTTTACCGGTACCGGTTTGCGCCTGACCAATCATATCGTGACCGGCGAGAATGATCGGGATCGACTGCTGCTGAATGGCCGAAGGCTCTTCATAGCCGGTAGCGACTACTGCAGCGACAATATTGGGATGAAGTTCAAGAGCGGCGAAGCCGCCGATTTCCTGGGTCATGGGTCTGCCTCTAAGTGCATCCGCAAAGACCCATGCTCCAAAGCTGCGCATGCCGTGTTGAGACTCAAGAGTCGCCCTGGCAGCTTTGTCGGCGGGGATTTGCGAAAACGAATGAATGAAAAGAATCGTCAAGGGAGAGTCCGCAGTACGGACGTGCAGCCGAAGCTGACTTCGGGGAATTGCTCTACCTAAACGCGGCCCGGCTAAAGGCCGGCGCGCACTATACCGGAATTTGCCGAAAAAGGGAGCTTTTTTTATCGCAAAACTCCCGCATACGGCGTTCTGTCACAGGCTTTGCGGATAATCGTGCAAGCGTCTATTTTTCAAAGGCCCGGCCCAGCGGGCGATGGCGCTAAAACGGTTCATCTTGAAGACCCGGACCGCCGGTCTGACTCCCCTTCCCGCCCGAGGATATGCACCATGAAAGAGCTCGACACCCGCCGTGTGAGCCGTGAAAAGCGCGGTCATGTCCTGTTGATCGGCCTGGATCGGGTAGCCAAGCGCAATGCTTTCGACCTTGAACTGCTCAACGAGCTGAGCCTTGCCTATGGTGAGTTCGAAGCGGACAGCGATGCGCGGGTTGCGGTGGTATTCGGTCACGGCGAGCACTTCACCGCCGGGCTGGATCTGGTCAACGCCAGCGCTGCGCTGACCGAAGGCTGGCAGGCTCCGTCTGGCGGCTGCGATCCGTGGGGCGTATTTGCCGGCCCCCGGGTCAGCAAACCGGTAATCGTCGCCGCGCAGGGTTACTGCCTGACCATCGGCATCGAGTTGATGCTGGCCGCCGATATCAACCTGTGCGCCAGCAACACGCGCTTCGCGCAAATGGAAGTGCAGCGCGGGATCTTCCCTTTCGGCGGCGCCACATTGCGCCTGCATCAGGTCGCCGGTTGGGGCAATGCAATGCGCTGGATGCTGACCGGCGACGAGTTCGATGCTCACGATGCGCTGCACTTGGGCCTGGTACAGGAAGTGATGGCCAGCGAGGATCTGTTGCCAAGGGCCATTGAACTGGCTGAACGGATTGCCCGGCAGGCACCTCTGGGTGTGCAGGCGACGTTGATGTCGGCGCGACAGGCGCGTTACGAAGGGGAAACCGCCGCTGCGCACGGGTTGCCGGCGCTGGTGAAAAAGTTGCTGAGCAGCGAGGATGCCCAGGAGGGGGTGCGGTCGCTGGTGGAGCGGCGGCCCGGCATCTTCAAAGGCTGCTGAGATTTGCGTCGAAATAAAGATCGCTATCACGGGCACCGAATCATGTCGCCGGGCGAATCGCCTTGATCAACGACTGCAACG
>NZ_RCOB01000008.1:0-7272 GCF_004307665.1 Pseudomonas sp. Sample_16 | reverse complement strand
CTCCTCATCAGGCTAATCACGGTTTTTGACCCGGCTTTTTGCCGGGTCTTTTTTTTGCCAGTTTTCTGGCTTATGGCTTCAGGCTAATGAAGTCTTTGGGTGTCACAAATCGATGGCGCGGATGATATCAAAAGAATATTTGTTGGCAAGCGGTGCCTGTGATCATTAGGGCAAACCAATGGCAAATAGCACTTGAGAATCAATCGCACACTCTCTAAGCTGCCTCGGCGTCAAGGAGGACGCCCCCCCCTTGATGCCCCCAACGCCCTTTCAATACACGGCGATATGCGAATCCGTTCGCGGTTCGGTGCCTCCGCATAACACGCCCGATTCAGGATCGCGCAAGATGATCTGGCCCCGCCCGTAACTGGTGAGGTCGCAGGCAACTTCTACAGTGTGACCACGACGTGCCAGCGCCGCCGCCATGTCCCGCGATGCATCCTGTTCGATCCCGACCTTCAGCCCGCCCAGCCACTGCCAACGCGGTGCATCGAGCGCCGCTTGCGGGTTGAGACCGAAATCCACCAGGTTCATCACCATTTGCACATGCCCTTGCGGCTGCATGTAACCGCCCATCACGCCGAAAGGCCCCATCGCCTCGCCGTCTTTGCTGAGGAACCCGGGAATGATGGTATGGAACGTCTTCTTGCCCGGAGCCAGGCAATTGGCATGACCTGGATCGAGGCTGAATTCTTCGCCACGGTTCTGCAGGGCGATACCACTGTCGGGCAACACCACGCCGGAACCGAAACCGTGGTAGTTGCTCTGGATGAATGAAACCATGTTGCCTTCGGCATCGGCGGTGGCCAGGTAAACAGTGCCGCTGGCATGGGGATCACCCGGTTGCGGCGCGACGGCGCGCTCGCCGATCTGCGAGCGTCGATGAGTTGCATAGTGATCGCTCAGCAAATCATCGACCGCCACACGCATGTGCTGCGGATCGGTGATGTAGTGCAAGCCATCGCTGTAGGCGAGCTTCATGGCTTCCAGTTGACGGTGCCAGGTTTGTTGACTGTCGCGGTGATCGAAGTCAAAGCCCTCGAGAATCTTCAATGTCATCAACGCCACCAGCCCCTGCCCGCTCGGTGGGATTTCCCAGACATCGACTCCGCGGTAATTGACCTTGATCGGCTCGACCCACTGCGCGCGGTAGTCCTGCAAGTCACTGGCGCGCAAATAGCCACCCGTGGCCCGCGAGTGCGCGTCAAGCCGTTGCGCCAGTGCACCGCGATAGAAGCTTTCACACGCCGTGGCCGCCAGCTCGCTCAGCGTGCGAGCCTGGGCCGGGTTGCGGAACACTTCACCGGCTCGGGGCGCACGGCCATCGATCAGAAAAGTCTCGAACCAACTTTCAAGTGCCTCACAGCGATCAGCAGAGAAGTCTTCCAGCGCGGTTTGCCATTGCAGCGCAACCACCGGCGACACGGGAAAACCATCGCGCGCCAGGCTGATCGCCGGTTGCAGCAAGTCGGCAAACGGCAGCCGGCCGAAGCGCGAAGACAACTCCGCCCAGGCTGACGGGCAGCCCGGAACGGTGACCGGTGTCCAGCCATGCAACGGCATTTTTTCATGGCCGGCGGTTTTCACTGCCTCGATGCTCAAGGCTTGCGGGGCAGCGCCATTGGCGTTCAAACCGTGCAACTTGTTTTGCGTCCAGACCAACGCAAACGCGTCGCCACCAATACCGCAACCGGTAGGTTCAACGACCGTCAGCGCTGCGGCCGTGGCGATCGCCGCATCGATGGCATTGCCACCGCGGCGCATGATTTCGATTCCGGCTTCGGCTGCCAGCGGTTGCGAGGCGGCGACCATGCCGCGTTTGGCGAAGACACTTTGACGTTGTGAGGCGTAGGGATATTCATGGGCGGAAAACTTGAACATGGCAGGACTCACACAAAAGAAATGTTCGTAAAAGAACCCCGTAGGAGCGAGCCTGCTCGCGATGAACTGGAGAACGACGCGGGATGTCTGACTTGCCTCGTTATCCTTAACGTTTATCGCGAGCAGGCTCGCTCCTACAGCACTCGACTGAGAAACGCGCGGGTACGGGCGTGCCTGGGTTGACTGAAGATCTGCTCGGGCGGTCCCTGCTCGATCAGTTCGCCCTGATCGAGCACCACCACCCGGTCGGCGACTTCACGGGCAAAGCCCATTTCGTGGGTGACCACGACCATGGTCATGCCCTCCTCAGCCAGCTCCTTCATGACTTGCAGCACTTCACCCACCGTCTCCGGGTCGAGGGCGCTGGTGGGTTCGTCGAACAGCATCGCCTGGGGTTTCATCGCCAGCGCCCGGGCGATGGCCACTCGTTGTTGCTGACCACCGGACAGCATCGACGGGTAATGATCGGCCTTTTCCGCCAGCCCGACCCGCTTGAGCAGCGCCCGCGCCTGCTCCAATGCCGCCGCACGCGACACCCCCAACACCTGAATGGGCGCCTCGATGATGTTTTCCAGGGCCGTCATGTGCGGGAACAGATTGAAGCGCTGAAACACCATGCCGATGTCGCGGCGCTGACGTGCAATGTTGCGCTCCGAATCCCGTACCAGGCTGCCATCGGCCCGGGTGCGATAGCCCATCGGCTGACCCGCCACACGGATCTGCCCCGACTGAATGTCTTCCAGCAGATTGATGCAGCGGATAAACGTGGTTTTACCGGAGCCGGACGCGCCGATCAGCACCACCACTTCACCGCGCTTCACCTGCAGGGAAATGCCCTTGAGAATTTCCAGGTCGCCGAAGGACTTGTGAATATCCAGCGCTTCGATGACCAGCTCTTCACTCATGTGCGCCATCTCAACGCCCCCTCAGCAGTTTCATGGTGTGGCGTCCAAACATTCGGCTGGCGGCTGGCGCCGGGCGATCGGACTGACCGAAGCGTGTCTCCAGCCAACGCTGGAAAAAGCCCCAGAGCGTGGTCAACGCCAGGAAGTAGATGGCCACCACCAGATACAACTCGAACACGCGGAAAGTCGCCGAGGTCACCATTTGCGTGCTGAGCAACAACTCCTGCACCCCGATCACGCTGACCAGCGTGGTGTTCTTGAGCATCACGTTGAACTCGTTGCCCAGCGGCGGCACGATCACCCGGAACGCCTGGGGCAACACGATCCGGCGCATCAACTTGGGAAACGTCATGCCCAGGGACCGCCCGGCTTCGTACTGCCCCTTGTCCACCGCGCCGATCCCGGCACGAATGATCTCGGCCATGTAGGCGCCTTCGTTGAGACCCAGCGCGATGATCGCCGCCTGGATGTTGCCCGGCACGATGAACCAGCCGAGGTCCAGGTCTTCGAAACGGAAAATCCCGCCCGCCGCCAACGCGGTGTACAGAAACACGATCTGCACCAGCAGCGGCGTGCCCCGCATCAGCCAGACATAAAAGCGCACCGGGTACTGCAACAGCGGGTTTCTCGACAGCTTCATCAACGCAGCGATCAGCCCAAGCACACAACCGAGCAACATCGCTGAAACGCTGATCAGGCAAGTCAGCCAAAGCCCTGTCAGGTACACATCGCTGGGTTGCAGCAGGTACTGCCAGAACACATCCCAATTGAAGTTCATCAGGTTTTCCCTCAGTCCAGTTTGTCGCTATCGACATGCCATTTACTGAGGAGCGCGGCGTAACTGCCGTCGGCGCGCATGCCTTGCAGCACTTCGGTGAGCGCCACGGTCAACTGCGGATCGCTTTTACGCACGCCGAAGCCGGTGAGGATGCGGTTGAATGCCGGCACCGCCGACTGAAACAGATCCGGGGCCAGTTGCTGGTAATGGCCGGCAGACTCGACCGTGGTGCCGAAAGCGTCCACCTGGTTGATGCGCAAGGCCTGGAAGGCGTCGGCGTCGACGTTGTACACCACCAGTTTCATCGGCGGCTTGCCGGCCGCTTCGAGTTTTTCGTTCTCTTTGCCCAGCAGCACGCGGATAGTCGAACCGTTACTGACCGCGACCTTGAGCCCGGACAAATCTTCCAGCGTGTTCACCGACTTCGGATTGCCCTTGGGCACCACGATGGACTGGCTGGAATACATGAAGTTGACGATGTCGATCACTTCACGGCGTTCGGGTTTGTCGAACAGTTGGTCGACGATCATGTCGCACTGCTGCGCGAGTAATGCAGGGATCAGCCCGGCGAAGGGCGAGATGCGCCATTCGACTTTCTTGTTACCCAAACGCTGGGCAATCGCTTCGCCCATATCCACCTGAAGCCCGACCGGTTGTTGTTTCAGGTCAAACGACACCAGCGGCGGCGAATCCATGCCGGAGCAATAGACGATCTTCTCGCTCTTGCTTAATCGCTCGGGCAATTCGGGGGCGGCCATCGCCCATTGCGAACACAGACTCAAGGTGAACAGGGCAACTAACGCGCAAGGCTTGTGCATGTCATGACTCCAGTTGGCTGCAAATGCCCCCCTGTGCAGGAGGTGGTTGTTCTTCTATTGATGGGCTTCGAGAAACTGAATCAACCGCGGGATGGTGCCTTCGATGTGTTCGCACACCACTTCTGCGGCTTTGTCCGGATCGCCGGAACGCAGGGCGGCGACAATCGAGGCATGCTCATCCCGGGCACTGCGTGGCTTGTCGGCGTGTTGCAGCCACAGGCGCATGTGCGGTTCGATCACCGAATACAGCGCCGAAATCTGCCGCATCAACCGCGGGCGTTCGCTCAGGCTGCACAGGTACTCATGGAACGCGCGATGGCGGCTGACCCACTCGGCACCGTCCTCGCGGTAGTCGTCCATCTCGTCCAGCAGACGCTCCAGATGGCTGAAATGGCGCTCGGTCATCTTGCTCACAGCCACCCGGATCGCGAGCCCCTCAAGGGCGCTGCGCATCTCGAACACCTCACGCATTTCGTCGATGTTCAGGCCGCGCACAATGGCGCCGCGATTGGGCCGCAATGTCACCAGACCGTCAGCATCCAGACGGCGGAAAGCCTCACGCACCGGCATGCGGCTCATGCCGATTTCACCGGCGATGTCCTCGGCGATCAGCCGTTCGCCGGTGCGGTAACGACCTTTGCAAATAGCCTCCAGAAGAAAGTTGTAGGCCTCTTCCTCAGCAGTGACAGGCTGACGCTCGGTATAGGCAGGGGCGAATTTCATCGGTGCACCTTTTGTATTTTTGTATCCAATTATCCATAAAGCCAAAAAGGCATAATGCATGCCAAATTTGGCGCATGGTTTACAGGTGTTTGATTACACTGAAGTATCAGCCTTCAACAGGGCTGTATAAGGCTGAAGGGGCCGACCGGTAACGAGTTGAAATGCCCCAACCTGTCACCTGCCGGCCTCAAAATGGTGCTGGTGGTAACACGGATGATCGCTACGCTTCGATGGGCAGGCTTCGCAGCAAACCTTGAGTCGTAAAGCGCGCGGGCATCCTGGGTGGAAACGATCTTTGCAAGCTCCTAAGCCCTTGCTCTTGCGTGTAAAGTAGCCGCCATAAAAACCTGATCAGGAACCCGACCGTGGCCAAATCTTCCCTCGATATCAGCGCCAACTTCGACAGCGGCAACATTCAAGTCATCGACCTCAGTGACCCGCTCAAGCCGCTGCTGGCGATCCGCCCTGATAGCAAAAGCCACCATTTTCAATGGTTCCACTTCAAGGCCAGTGGCCTGCATGTCGGCCAGGAGCATTGGTTTCGCCTGAACAATGCCAGCCAGTCTTCGTACAACAAGGCCTGGGACGGTTATCAGGCAGTCGCTTCCTACGACCACGTCAACTGGTTCCGCGTACCGACCATCTTCGAAGGCGACTGCCTGCGCTTCTGCCTCGAAGCCACCCAGACCCACGCCTGGTTCGCCTACTTCGAACCCTACAGTCGTGGCCGTCACGACTGGCTGATTGAACAAGCACTGGCAAAGGCTGGCACCGAGTTGCTGGCCACCGGCAAAAGTGTCGAAGGTCGCGATATCCAATTGTTGCGCAAAGGCACCGGCGCCGAAGGCCAGCGCAAGGTGTGGATCATTGCCCAGCAACATCCCGGCGAGCACATGGCCGAGTGGTTCATGGAGGGTGTCATCGAACGCCTCGAACGCCACGACGACCCGGTGCTGAGCAAACTGCTGGCCAGCGCCGATCTGTATCTGGTGCCGAACATGAACCCGGACGGCGCCTTCCACGGTCACCTGCGCACCAACGCCATGGGTCAGGACCTCAATCGCGCCTGGCAGAGCGCCAGCCCGGAAATCAGCCCGGAGGTGTTTTTCGTACAGCAGCAGATGGAGAAGTATGGCGTCGATATGTTCATCGACGTGCACGGTGACGAGGAAATCCCTCACGTGTTCACCGCCGCATGCGAAGGCAATCCGGGTTACACACCGCGGATCGAAAAACTTGAAGAACATTTCCGCAGCCACTTGAAACGCACCACCAAGGATTTCCAGACCAAGTACGGTTACACCCGCGACGAACCGGGCAAGGCCAACATGACCTTGGCCTGCAACGCCGTCGGGCAGAAATACGACTGCTTGTCCCTGACGCTGGAAATGCCGTTCAAGGACCACGACGATCATCCGGACCCGTTGACGGGATGGTCGGGCAAGCGTTCGAAGCAGTTGGGCAAGGATGTGTTGACGACAGTGGCGGAGATGGTTGATACGTTGCGTTGATCTACCCGGATGGCTGCATGCCGGCATGCAGCCTTCAAGCCCTCAGTTACCCGCGATCTTTCCCTCGCAACATGCTGTCCAGCACCTCATCACGCCGAATCCAACCGTGAAACAACGCCGCCGCCAGGTGCAGCAGCACGGTCAGGAACAACAGATAAGCCAGATACCCATGCGCCTTGCGCAAGAACGCAAACACCTGCGCGTTCGCCGGCACAATCGACGGCAACTGCAGTGAACTGCTGAGCATCACCGGCTCGCCCGACGCCGAAATCATCGCCCAGCCCAGTAATGGCAAGACCAGCATCAAGGCGTACAGCAACACATGCGAGGCTTTGGCCGCCAGCGCTTGCCAACTTGGCAGGTCCGCCGGCAGCGGTGGCTGCGTGGTGGAAAAACGCACCACCAGACGCACGATGACCAACAGCAGAATCGCGACACCCAAAGGTTTGTGCAGATTGATCAGCCATTCATGACGCTCGGACACCGAGGCGACCATGCCCGCGCCGATGAACAACATGGCAACAATCATCAGTGCCATCAGCCAATGCAGCAGGCGCGCCAAGGGAGCGAAGTGGTTGGGTTGGGTGCTCATTGCTGGGCCTCCTGTTTGGCGGCGGGCAACTGGCTGACTTCGCTGGTGCGACGCAGGTAGGAAT
>NZ_RCOB01000222.1:0-7391 GCF_004307665.1 Pseudomonas sp. Sample_16 | reverse complement strand
GTCGGGATACCCAGCTTGATGTCGTTGCCGGCGATCTTCTGATCCTGGTTCACCACCAGACGGTTGTTCATGTCGGTGTTGAGATTGCCATTGACGGTGGCCGCGCCGCCGTCCTTGCCGGTCAGGTTCATGTCCACCGTGGCCTTGTTGTCGGCGCTGTAATGCACCTGGTCCACACGGCCGCCCATCAAACCAATACCGCCGATGCCGTTCTTGTTGGCACCAACACCCCCGCCGCCGTAACCGCCGTCTTTATTACGGCTGTCAGTCAGGTCTTTGGCATTCACCGCACCATCCACTTGCAGGTTGCCGCCGCCCGCCACATAACCGCCTGTCAGGTTCATATCGCCTCCGACATGGATGCTGCTGTCGGCCGTGCCACTGATCCCGGACTGTTTTTCCACCTTTTGGTAATTGTCGTAATCCTGCCCGCCGACGCCGCCGACACCGCCGACAAAACTCGGCACAACAAACAACGTATGGCTGTTTACCGCCACACCGGCGGAAGCGCCACCAGCCCCCAGGGTGTGCGTGTAGTTTTGCGTGTCCTGTACGCTGGTGATGTTGAGTTCACCGCTCAGGTCGGCGTTGACCTTGCCGGAGATATTGGCGCCGACCATGTTCAGGTCGTTGGCCCTGACAATCACGTGCGAACCGCTGATGTCGGTGTTGGTGTAATGGGTGTTGTCCTGGCTCGAATCATTATGTTTGGCGCCCACGCCGACCGTACCGCTGACGGTATCGCCGGTTATCGGGTTCCAGCTGTTGGTCTCGGTAGCGTTGATGCCGCCGACATTGGATTTGCTGGTGCTGGTGGTGGTGCTTTTCGACGCGTTAAGGTTAACGTCATGGTCACCGGCGTTGAGGATGACCACCGCATCCGGGTTGGTGGTTTTCACCCCGGTCAGGGTGATGTCACCTTTGGTGGAGGTGAAACTGACGTTACCGCCGACCTGGTTGGTGTTTTCGGTTTTGGTCAGCGTCTGTCCGGACGCCGCGCCGCCGCCAATGGCAACCCCGCCGGAGACCATTCCCCACGAGCCCACTGCCATGCGCTCCACATCACCGAGCATTTCCAGGGTGGTCAGGCCCGGCGCGACACTCATGCCTTCGGAGGCGTCGGTCGCCAGCTTGCCGATGTCGTTGGACACGTCGATAAACACCGAGTCGGCACTGGCCGTGTGGCCGATGAACATGCCTTTGGCGCTGGATTCGTCGTCGCTCACGCTTTCGTATTTGGTGGTCTGGATGTCCCCGGCCTTGACCCGCAGCTTGGCGTTTTCAAAGCCTTTCGCGGTGTTGATGTCGGCGCCGCCGAAGTCAAAGGTGTCCTCCACCGTCACCTTGCCGGTCCCCAGGTTCAACTGCGAATTGCTTTGGGTCACGCTGCTGTTGCTGTGCTCGGACGAGCTGATTTCCAACCCGGTGTGCGCACTGGCGCCGCCGTTGGTGGAAAAACCACCTTCGGCCATCTCCCCGGCGTAGCTTTTGCCGCCATGGGCGGTGCTGGCCGAGGCGCTGGCCACGTACCCGCCAGCCGAGACACTGGCACCGGCTACCCAGCCGATTTGTTGGGTAGTTTGATGGTCATAGCTCAGGTTTTCCGAGGTTTTGGCGATCATCGAGCCGCCGACATCGATCCGCGAGTGCAGCGCGGTCATGTTGCTGCCGTTGACCAGGACGTCGTTGGAGGTGTTGATGTTCAGGGAACCGGCGACGATGTTACTGCCCACGCCGGTGGCGCTGGCACTTTCCTGCATCGTGGTGTTGCGCGAGGCAAAACCGCTGGTGGTGGTGTCTTTGTGCGAGGAAGAGACTTCCTTGACATCGTTCATGATCAGGTTGGTTGCATCCACGGCCACCCGGCCTGCGGCGACGTCGGCCCCGGTCAGTACCACATCCTTGCCCGCGGTCAGATGGACGGTGGAGGCGGTGCCGCTGCCGAGGATATCGCCGGTGCTGCGCGAGACCAACGAGCCATCCTGGTCATAGGTCATGGTGGTCGAGGCGGTGATGTCGCCGCCGGCCTTGACCTGTATATGATTGCCTTTGACCGTGGCGCCCTGGTTGTTGACGTCACCGGCGGCATCGACGATCAGCTTGCCGCCTTCGGCGCTGGCATAGATGCCGCCTTGACTGCCGCCGGTGGCCTGGTTCTGCACATCGCCGCTGCTGGTGATGGTGACGTCGTGGCCCTTGACCACCCCGTTGACGTTGGTGAAATCGGTGTTGTCGGTGGTGAGGGTGCCGCCGGCCTGGATCACCGAATCTGCTTCTTTGGTGGTGTCCATGGCCGCGAGCGTGGCCGGGCAGTAATACACCTTCGGTACCAGGACCAGCACGCCATCGACCACTTCCGGTTCGTACCAGACGATGTCCAATTCCAGGCTGTCATATTGCTCCTGGGTCAAGGGCACACCCACGGTGAGGCCCAAACGCTCAGCCTCAACCCCGGCGTTGTCCATAAGCAGCTTGCTCATGTCAGCCCCCGACACTCCGTAGGTCACGGTCATGTAGGTGCCGGAGGTGGCCTGGATGGTCTGGGTGATCATCATGTTGTCAAAATAGGCATCACCGATGACCGACACCGGGGCGTCGGCGTGGTACCCCACGCTTTCGAAAAAGTACGAGGAGCCGTAAAACTGACTCTGGTCCACGTATTCGATACGGGTTTCATACAGCGGCACGATTGGGGTCATCGTGGCGGAGCCGTTGGCCCCATTTTGTTTGCCTTGCAGGCCGGCCGCGGCAAACGCATCGGGGTCAAAAGGTGCCGGCTTTGTCGTTTGTTGGAACAACATGTCATTGTTGATCAGGTTGTCTTGGACGTAGCTCGGGTTCATCGCGTTTTCGAGCTCAGACAATGGCGCCTTGGGATCAAAGGCACTTTTGTAGGCATAACTGCTGTCGAAATCACCGGCAATGGCCGTGGTGTCGTTTTTGCCGATGCTGACGTCGACGGTTTTTTGCTGGACGACCCCGCCGCCGTTTTCAAAGGAACCGCCGGTGTGCACAAAGTTGCCACCGGTGGCGATTTCCGACCGGGTGGCGGCGTAATAGGACTTAACCGGGTCCGGGCTCTGCCCGCTGGCATAGGCATTCCAGCGTGTGGACAGGGTCTCATAGTTCTGGGTTCGCCAATCGGCCCCCAAAGTGGCGGCCATGATCTGGTTGAACTTCGGATCGTTGATGTTTTTCAACGCGGCGGCGGTGTTGCCGTCATAGTAGTAATACGCGCCCCAGATCTTATGCTTGTCATCGTGGCCAAAAGTCTGGTCCAAAAAGTCCCACATGCTCGAGTAAACCTGGGTCGTGGGATTTTTCTTCGCCAGCTTGTCCTTCACGGTGATGGTGACGGTGCTCGGGGTTTTGAGGTAGGTCGACAACGCCAGGTCATCGTGCGAGGTCATGTTTTTCAGGTTGCCGTCGATCGCCATGTTGCCGGTGGCGACCATCAGGCCATCCTGGTTGGTCACATTGGAACCGGTGCCCTTGTGCTCGCCCTGGTTGATCGCGACATTGCCGCCACTTTCCATGACCGCCTGCTTGGTGGTGCGGTTGGAGCTGTAACTAGGCAGTTCCATCGAGATCCACATCTCGTCATAACGTGCATCGTGGTTCCACTTGTAGTAGCCGTCGGCACTGGTCGATGGGCCCTGCACCAAGCCACCGGTGCTGATGCCCTGGTTGGTGATGTTGCTGGCTTCCAGGGTCAAATCGCCGCCGGCACTGATGCGCCCGGCATAGTTGAGGATGTCATGGGCGGTCAGCGAGATGGCGTCGCCGGCCATGATCAGGGCATCTTCCAGGTTGTTGATCGCCGTCCCGGCCTTGAGCATGATGTCATCGGCGGCCCAGATCAGCGCATGGGTGTTATTGACGATCGACTCGCTGGCATCGACAAACAGGCTTTTGCCGGTCACGATGGCGTCATTGTTTTGCACCTTACCACTGGCATTGATCTGAATGCTGCCAGGGTTGTTCAGCGCGTCGTTGACCGTGACGTCGTGCGCGTTGAGGGTCAACAACTGAGCGGCGACCGGGGCTTTCTGCGTGGTGCTCAAGGTCAGGTCGCCACCATGTTTGATGGTCAGGGTGGCGGTGTCCTGGGAGGCAATATTGCCGGTGTTGGCGTAGGTGTCGGTGGCGATGTGGATGTCTTTGCTGGCGAGGATTTCACTGTCCGAGGCCGCAAAGTTCTTGCTGTCGATCGTGACGCTGTTGGACGCCTTGATGGAGCCACCGTTGGTGTTTTTGAAGTTGTTGCTGGCCGTCAGGGTGATGTCGTCGCCACGCAGTTTGCCGGCGTTCTGGTTGGTGATGTCTTGCGCCTGGATATCCAGGGCGGAGGCGGACATCACTGCACCGTCGGTATTGGTCACCGAGCCGTTCAGCGCCTTGATTTGCGCGCTGCTCTGACCCACGATGGCGGCATCCTGGGCATTGAGCACATTCTGGCTGGCGTTGATGGCCACGTGGTCGGCACTAATCGCCGCGGCCTCGGTATTGGTCACGTTGCTGGCGGTGATGTCGACGTTGTCGTCACTGTTGATCTGCGCCCCGCTGGCATTGGTCACATCACCGTCGGTGGAGATCTTGACCCCATTGGCCCCATAGATGACCGCATCGCTATCGTTGGTCAGCGACCCTAAGCTGTTGAGCGAGGCCACGGTCTCGGCATACACCTGGCTGCCGTCACTGTTGTGCAGGTTGCCCAGGCTGTTGATGGCAATCGAGTCGCCATAGACCATGGACGAGGGGCCGGAAAAGTCCACGTCGCCGGCACTGTTGATGATCAAGTCACTGGCCACGATCATGGCATCGTTGTTGATCACCTGCGCGGCATCGATCGCCACGTCGCCGCCGATGATCTGCGAACCGTTGGTGTTCGAGACGGTGCCGCCAGCGTGGAGGTTGACCTGGGAGCCGGCGGTAATCACCGAGGCGTCGTTGATCAGGTCCCCAGCGACGTCAATGTCCACCAGTTCCGAGGCGCCAATGGTCGCGCCGCGTTCATTGGTCAGCGCATCGCCCTTGAGGGTGATGGTCTGGCCAGCAATGGCCACGCCCGCGCCGTTGGTCAACTGGCCATCGGTGAGCAGGTCGACACGGTTTGCGCCGTAGATGATACCGCCGTTGCTCAACGACTCTTGCGCCTCGATATGCGCCGTGTTCTCAGCACGCACCAGGGTCTGGTCGGTCGAGCTGTAGGTTTTCTGAGCGGCGATCGTGATGTCATGAGCCGCGCTCATTGAGCTGCCGACATTGGCGATGACGTCGGTCGCCGTGATGTTCAGGTCCTTGCCCACAACAATTTTGCCCGCGCTCTCCAGGGTGCCGGTGATTTGCATCGTGGCACTGCCACCCGCGCTGGTGATCGAGGCGCCGCCCAATGACAACTCGTTGAGCACCATCAGCAAATCAGCGCCGCTGTACAGCTCGCCATCGGAGCTCAGGTGCACCGCGCTGCCTGGCGCCTGCTGCACCTGCAGACTTTTCCCGCCGCTGATCGAACCGTGCACACCGTTGCTGCTGTCACTGTTCAACGTCAGGTTCATGTTGCCGGCCGCGCCCAGACCGGCATCGTTGGTCAGGCTCCCGGCCTGGACATTGGCATCGCCGCCGGCCAGAAAGCCCACGCACAGGGTTTGGTTAATCCCGGTGCACAGGTTTTCCAGCACATCGGCGACCAAATTCAGGTCGCCCTTGGTGGTGACGATACCCTTGTTCACCAGGTGTTGAGCCGCAATGTTAATGCCGCTTTTGCTGGTGTCCTGAATCACCCCACCATCGTTGAGGAAGTTGTCGGCTTCAATCGACACGCCGTTGGCCGAGAGAATCATCGCCGTGGCGGACAGGGTAAAGTCGGTGCTGTAGTCCGTGCCATTGACCTTGACCATCAGCTTGCCGTTATGCAACACCAGCGGCTGATTCGGTCCGTAAGGAATGTGCGCCGAGTTCACGGCCACCAAGGTGCCGCTCAAGGTAAAGTTACCAACCTTGATCGTGATCGCGCTCACCGGGCCGGCCCCTTCGGCTTGGGTGGCAATCAGGTTTGCGCTCTGAACCAACAGGTCACTGGCGGTAATCTGCAGGGTCTCGCCTTTGATGTCGTTGCTGACCGTGATGCCGTGACCGGCGTGCAGGGTCACCGCTTTTTGCGCGTCGATGCCCTGGCCTGCGGTGCCATTGCCGATGGCAATCGAACCGGTGGTATCGATGCCGACTTTGCCGCCAGCCACCAACGTGGCCAGGCCGACATCCCCATTGGCCGAAATGGCAATGTCGGCACTGGACTTGATCAGTCCCTGGTGACGCACGCCGGCACCACTTTCAGTACTGGTCAGGGAAATATTGTGGCCATACATGGCCCCCGCCAGGCTGCCGTCAATGGCAAATTCCGGGGTGTTGGCACCGGAGGTGCTGTTGACCGTGGCGGTGCGTGTCGCCGCGTTATAGGTGTTAAGACCGGCGACCAGGTTGATGTCCGTTTTTTGATCTTGGGAGCCCGCCGCGCCTTGCAATTCGATGCTGCGCGCCACCACGTCAAAATAGGTCAGGCCGCTGGTGTCGACCCCGCCGGCTTCGATTTTGACCTTGCCGCCGTCGACCAGAAATTGCAGGCCATCGGGCGAGTCCACGGCCTTACCGGTGGTGGTGGTCAGGCTGTTGGCATTGATCGTCGACACACCGTTGAGGCTGATGCCGTTCTGGTTGGAAATAATCAGGTCCGCGGTGCCGCCGAACACTTCCAGGGCGCCGGCCAGGCTGCTGGGGTTGGTGCCGGTGACATCGACCAGGATAGCGTTGGCCTGGTGATTCAAGTTGGGGTTGTGCATGGTGTACCCGCCAATCTGCGAGACGCCATCGGTGGTGCTGTTGTTGAAGATGACGCCGGGTTGCACCACATCAAAACTTTGGAATTTGTTGTGGGACAAGCCTTTGGCGTTCGGGTCAACGATGTTGACCACCGGCACGCCGTTGGCCGAGGACGACATGCCCGGGGTGTTGGCCCCGCCATTGGGGTCGACCACCATGTCGGCGTAGACGGCCGCGGGCAGCAGCGCGGCGGTGACCAGGATGCGCCGCAGCATGGCGCCCTTGAGGCCGCCGCGGCGGGCGTCGGGTCGGATCACCGACAGCACGCTGGCGAACAAGGTTTGCAACTGAAAGCCTGGCGCGTTCGGCGCGGCGCGGCCCTGGGTTTGTCCGGCCTGGTGGCCTTTACCGGTGGTGGTGGTGATTTCGGCCACCGGGATCAGGAAGCCCAAGGACTTGCTGAAAATCAGACGAAAACAATGACGGTTCATGGTGTCACCTACAAACTGAAGCGGTTACTCGCATTAATAGAAAATACTGACGTTTACATACGTGATGTAAGGCGACGTATT
>NZ_RCOB01000067.1:0-7610 GCF_004307665.1 Pseudomonas sp. Sample_16 | reverse complement strand
AGACCAGCACCCAGTATTTGATTGATACTGCACGTATCAAGAGTCGTGGCGGTTTGCTGACGTTCCACGACGAAAAACCCGAAGACCTGATGGGCCCGCCACTGGAGCAATATGCTCGTGGCCTGTTGGGCCTCAGCGATCAGTAATTTCAAGGAGAACGCCATGAGTGGCCCGCAAAAAGCCAACGACCTGTTGGGGCAAATCCCCAAGACCAAAGGCTTGCCACCGGTCCACTTGTGGAACCCTGACTTCTGCGGCGATATCGATATGCGCATCGCCCGGGACGGTACCTGGTACTACCTGGGCACGCCGATTGGACGCAAGCCGATGGTCAAGCTGTTCTCCACGATCATTCGCCGCGACGGCGATGATTACTTTCTGATTACCCCGGTTGAAAAGGTTGGCATCAAAGTCGATGACGCGCCGTTTGTGGCGATTGCCGTGGACGTGGAAGGCGAGGGTGAACAGCAGGTTTTGCGCTTCACCACCAATGTCGACGAAACCACCGAAGCCGGTGCTGAACACCCGATTCGCGTGGTGATTGATCCGCTCACACAAGAACCCGCGCCCTATGTGCATGTGCGCACCAATCTCGAAGCGCTGATCCATCGCAATGTGTTCTATCAATTGGTGGAACTGGCGGTGAGCCGCGAACTGGACGGGCAGCGTTGGCTGGGTGTTTGGAGCGGCGGCGAGTTCTTCCCCATTGGCCTCGAGCCCTGACGCAAAACCCTGTAGGAGCGAGCCTGCTCGCGATGAGGTCGTGACATTCAACATCCTGGTTGCTTGTTACATCGCCATCGCGAGCAGGTTCGCTCCTACTGGGGGTTGTGTGTTCAAAAATCAAATTGACAACCAATCATATGATGATTAGCGTGGACATCCATTGCGAACGGCTTTGAGGTGTCCATGTCCAGCAGCTTTCATGCGTCGACGGTCGATTGGCTGGGTTGCTGGATCGCGACCGGGCAGATCAAACCCGGGGAAACGCTCAAGGTCGAAGCCGATCTCGGCGAGCAGCTCGGGGTCAGCCGCACCGTCATTCGCGAAGCCATCAAGACTCTGGTTGCCAAAGGCATGCTCGAAGTGGGGCCGAAAGTCGGCACGCGGGTGTTGCCGGTGCGGCGCTGGAATCTCTTCGATCCACAAGTCGTAGGCTGGTTGTCACGCAGCGGATTGCCGGAAAACTTCGTCGATGACTTGCTCGACCTGCGTCGCACCATCGAGCCCATGGCCGTGCGCTGGGCCTGCGAACGGGCGAATGCCGAGCAGGTTAAAGCCGTGCTGCTGGCCTACAACGCGCTGGAAAGGGCGGTGGAAAGCGGTGTCGATTACAACCGCGCGGATCAGATATTCCATGAGTGCATTCTTGCAGCCAGCCACAACCAATTCATTGAACAAATGATCCCGGCCCTCGGTGCGCTATTGGCGGTGTGTTTCGAAGTGTCCGCTGCCGACCCCGACGAACTGCGCCGCACCTTGCCCATTCATAAAGACATGGCCGATGCCATCGCCGCCCGGGATGCCGCGCGGGGCGTCTGGGCTTGCATGACCCTGATCGATAACGCCGACCTGGCGATCAAGCGCTATTACCCGCAAGTCATGGCCGATAAAAAAGCGGGCTGACAAAAAGCACCACGGATAAAAACAATAACAATGCAGGAGGTTTCATGACGTTGACCGCGGTCACCGAACACCGGGCACAGCTAGGCGAAGGCCCCTTCTGGGATGCGCCGACCCAGGCGTTGTACTGGGTGGATATCGCCGGCAAGCAAGCGTTGCGGCTGATCGGCGCGAATGTGCAGATCTGGCAGATGCCGGAGCATGTTTCTGCGTTTATCCCCTGTGAAAGCGGTGATGCTCTGGTGACGTTGAGCAGCGGCGTGTACCGCCTTGATCTTGATTCCCCAGGGCTCGAGCCGCGGCTGACGCTGTTGTGCGTTGCCGATCCGCAACCGGGCAACCGCGCCAACGAAGCCCGCTGCGATGCTCAGGGTCGGCTCTGGCTTGGCACCATGCAAAACAACATCGGCGAACAGGGCGAAGACTTGCCCATCGAGCGCCGCTCGGGCGGGTTGTTCCGTATCGATAGCGATGCGCGGGTGACGCCGTTGCTGCGCGGATCAGGCATTCCCAACACGCTGCTGTGGAGCGATGACGCGACCACCGTGTATTTCGGCGACAGCCTGGACGGCACGTTGTATCGGCACTTCATCCGCACCGACGGCAATCTTGAGCCCGCGCAACCCTGGTTCGGCCCTCATGCACGCGGCGGCCCGGACGGCTCGGCGATGGATACCGAGGGATTTATCTGGAACGCCCGCTGGGACGGCAGCTGCCTGCTCAGGCTGACGCCGGACGGCAAAGTCGATCGGATAATCGAATTGCCTGTCAGCCGTCCGACCAGTTGTGTGTTCGGCGATGCCGATCTGAAAACCCTGTACATCACCAGTGCCGCGAGCCCGCTCGGTCACCCGCTGGATGGGGCGGTTTTAGCGATTCGGGTGGACGTGCCAGGAAAGCTGTGTACTCGGTTCTCGGGATAAATCCCTAAATATGGGATGCAAATATATATATTGAGATTATCTGCGGGCCGGGTTTATAGTCGGCTCCATCAGTTACACGCACTCACACTTAAAAAAACAAAACAGGTGAAGTGATGCAGCGATCCATGGCTGAACCCCTTTCTTTACCGGCGGCGCCCACTCCGCCCAAGGGCGAGCGTCTGAAAAACAAGGTAGTGCTGCTGACCGGCGCCGCCCAGGGCATCGGCGAGGCGATTGTTGGGTCTTTTGCGTCGCAACAGGCCAAGCTGATCATCAGCGATATCCAGGCCGGGAAAGTCGAAGCAGTCGCCGCGTATTGGCGAGGCCAAGGGGCTGATGTGTTGGCGATCAAGGCCGACGTTTCGCAACAGCAAGATCTGCATGCCATGGCCAGACTGGCTGTAGAACGTCACGGTCGGATCGACGTGCTGGTCAACTGTGCCGGGGTCAACGTGTTTCGTGACCCACTGGAAATGACCGAAGAGGACTGGCGCCGCTGCTTCGCCATTGATCTCGATGGCGCCTGGTTCGGCTGCAAGGCTGTATTGCCGCAGATGATCGAGCAAGGCGTCGGCAGCATCATCAACATCGCGTCCACTCATTCTTCTCATATCATTCCGGGCTGTTTTCCCTATCCGGTGGCCAAGCACGGCTTGCTCGGCCTGACCCGTGCCCTGGGGATCGAATACGCACCCAAAGGTATCCGGATCAACGCCATCGCCCCGGGCTACATCGAGACTCAATTGAACGTCGACTACTGGAACGGTTTTGCCGATCCACGCGCTGAGCGTCAGCGCGCTTTGGAATTGCATCCGCCCAAGCGCATCGGCCAGCCGCAAGAAGTGGCCATGACGGCTGTATTCCTGGCCAGTGATGAAGCGCCGTTCATCAACGCATCCTGCATCACCATCGATGGTGGTCGCTCGGTGATGTACCACGACTGAATGAACGGATTGAGGTGGAAAATTACGCCTGAAATCCAATCATCATACGATATGACTATTAGTAGTACGGCTACACCGCCTTATGGCTTTCAAAGAACGCTCAAGAAAAATAACAAGGAGTCAGCTTATGAATCGTCGTCATGCCATCCGAACCCTGTGCTGTGCCGCCCTGGCGGTTTCGGCGGTCAGCCTGAGCAGCACGCTGCTGGCGGCTGAAGAGGTGAAAATCGGATTTCTGGTCAAGCAAGCGGAAGAGCCCTGGTTCCAGACGGAATGGGCGTTTGCCGAAAAGGCCGGCAAGGACAAGGGCTTTACCCTGATCAAAATCGCCGTGCCGGACGGCGAGAAAACCCTGTCGGCCATCGACAGCCTGGCGGCCAACGGCGCCAAGGGTTTCGTGATCTGCCCGCCGGATGTGTCACTCGGTCCTGCAATCATGGCCAAGGCCAAGCTCAACGGCCTGAAAGTGATTGCTGTGGATGACCGCTTTGTCGATGCCAGCGGCAAGTTCATGGAAGAGGTGCCGTACCTCGGCATGGCCGCCTTTGAAGTTGGCCAGAAGCAGGGCAGCGCCATGGCCACCGAGGCGAAAAAACGCGGCTGGGAATGGAAAGACACCTACGCGGTAATCAACACCTACAACGAACTCGACACCGGCAAGAAACGCACCGACGGTTCGGTCAAGGCGTTGGAAGATGCCGGCATGCCAAAAGACCATATCCTGTTCGCCGCCCTGAAAACCCTCGACGTACCGGGCAGCATGGACGCTACCAACTCGGCGCTGGTGAAACTGCCGGGCGCGGCGAAAAACCTGATCATCGGCGGCATGAACGACAACACCGTGCTCGGCGGCGTGCGTGCCACGGAAGCCGCCGGCTTTACCGCAGCGAACGTGATCGGCATCGGCATCAATGGCACCGACGCCATCGGCGAACTGAAAAAGCCCAACAGCGGCTTCTTCGGTTCGATGCTGCCGAGCCCGCACATCGAAGGCTACAACACCGCCAGCATGATGTACGAGTGGGTCACCGCCGGCAAAGAGCCGCCGAAATACACGGCGATGGACGACGTAACGCTGATCACCCGCGACAACTTCAAGCAGGAACTGGAAAAGATCGGCCTGTGGAATTGAAGGCTGGTTGATTTCATCGGCGGCCTCGGCAACGGGGCCGCCCGTTCTGTGTGAAGAGGTGGGCTATGCACGCGCAAACACAAATACAACACAATGCAGGCGGCAGCTTGCGCTTCAACGGGATCGGCAAGACCTTTCCCGGGGTGAAGGCGCTGGACAACATCAACTTCGTCGCTCATCCGGGGCAGGTTCACGCCTTGATGGGCGAGAACGGCGCCGGCAAGTCGACGCTGCTTAAAATTCTCGGCGGCGCTTACATCCCCAGCAGCGGCAATCTGCAGATCGGCGAGCAGACGATGGCATTCAAATCCACCGCCGACAGCATCGGCAGTGGCGTCGCGGTGATCCACCAGGAGCTGCACCTGGTGCCGGAAATGACCGTGGCGGAAAACCTGTTTCTCGGACATTTGCCGGCCAGTTTCGGCCTGATCAATCGCAGCACGTTGCGTCAGCAGGCATTGGCCTGTCTCAAGGGCCTGGCCGACGAAATCGACCCGCAGCAGAAGGTCGGGCGGTTGTCGCTTGGCCAGCGGCAACTGGTGGAAATCGCCAAGGCGCTGTCCCGTGGCGCCCATGTCATAGCTTTTGACGAACCCACCAGCAGCCTGTCGGCGCGGGAGATCGATCGCTTGATGGCGATCATCGGCCGCCTGCGCGATGAAGGCAAAGTGGTGCTCTACGTTTCTCATCGCATGGAAGAAGTGTTCCGTATCTGCAACGCGGTGACGGTGTTCAAGGACGGCCGTTACGTGCGTACTTTCGAAGACATGCGCGAGCTGACCCACGATCACCTGGTCACGTGCATGGTCGGTCGCGACATCCAGGACATCTACGATTATCGCCCGCGCCCGCGTGGCGCGGTGGCGTTGAAGGTCGACGGCCTGCTCGGCCCGGGTCTGCGCGAACCGGTGAGCTTCGAAGCGCACAAAGGCGAGATCCTCGGGTTGTTCGGTCTGGTTGGGGCGGGGCGCACGGAGCTGTTCCGGATGCTCAGCGGCCTGGAACGCAACACGGCAGGTCGCCTGGAGTTGCGCGGTCATGAGCTGAAACTGCGCTCGCCCCGCGACGCGATTTCGGCGGGGATTCTGCTGTGTCCCGAAGACCGCAAGAAGGAGGGCATCATGCCGCTCTCCAGTGTTGCCGAGAACATCAATATCAGTGCACGCGGCGCCCATTCCACCTTCGGTTGCCTGTTGCGCGGCCTATGGGAAAAGGGCAATGCCGACAAGCAGATCAAGGCGCTGAAAGTGAAGACGCCGAGCGCAGCACAGAAAATCATGTACCTGTCCGGCGGCAATCAACAGAAGGCCATTCTCGGCCGCTGGCTGTCGATGCCGATGAAAGTCCTGCTGCTCGACGAGCCGACCCGTGGCATCGACATCGGCGCCAAGGCCGAGATCTACCAGATCATCCATAACCTGGCGGCGGACGGTATTTCGGTGATCGTGGTGTCCAGCGACCTGATGGAAGTGATGGGCATTTCCGACCGCATCCTGGTGCTGTGCGAAGGCGCGCTGCGTGGCGAACTGAGCCGCGAACAGGCCAATGAATCCAACTTGCTGCAACTGGCTTTGCCGCGCCAACGCGCTGACGGCGTGGCGAACTGAGAGGTGACTATGATGACAACCCAAAACGAAACCCTGCCGACTGCGCGCAAACCCCTGGACTTGCGGCGCTTTCTCGATGACTGGGTGATGCTGCTGGCGGCCGTAGGGATCTTCGTGCTCTGCACTTTGCTGATCGACAACTTTCTTTCGCCACTGAACATGCGCGGGTTGGGGCTGGCGATTTCAACGACCGGGATCGCGGCGTGCACCATGTTGTATTGCCTGGCGTCCGGGCACTTCGACCTGTCGGTGGGATCGGTGATCGCCTGCGCCGGGGTGGTTGCGGCGGTGGTTATGCGCGACACCGACAGCGTGTTGCTGGGCGTCGGCGCGGCGTTGGTGATGGGCCTGATCGTGGGCCTGATCAACGGTATCGTGATTGCCAAGCTGCGGGTCAATGCGTTGATCACCACGCTTGCAACGATGCAGATCGTCCGCGGCCTGGCGTACATCTTTGCCAACGGCAAAGCGGTGGGCGTTTCCCAGGAGTCGTTCTTCGTCTTCGGTAACGGCCAACTGTTCGGCGTGCCGGTGCCGATCCTGATCACGATCGTCTGCTTCCTGTTCTTCGGCTGGTTGCTCAACTACACCACCTATGGCCGCAATACCATGGCCATCGGCGGGAACCAGGAAGCGGCGCTGCTGGCCGGGGTCAACGTTGACCGGACCAAGATCATCATCTTCGCCGTGCACGGTGTGATCGGTGCGTTGGCCGGGGTGATCCTCGCCTCGCGCATGACCTCCGGTCAGCCGATGATCGGCCAGGGTTTCGAGCTGACGGTGATTTCTGCGTGTGTACTGGGCGGGGTTTCGTTGAGCGGCGGGATTGGCATGATCCGGCACGTGATCGCCGGGGTGCTGATTCTGGCAATCATCGAGAACGCGATGAACCTGAAGAACATCGACACCTTTTACCAGTACGTGATCCGCGGCTCGATCCTGTTGCTGGCGGTGGTGATCGACCGTCTCAAACAGCGCTAACCCCTCAGCTGATCGTTCCCACGCAGAGCGTGGGAACGATCATCACAGTGCTGATTCCTTTGTAGTAGAGAGCTTTTGTGGCGAGGGAGCTTGCTCCCGCTGGGCAGCGAAGCGGCCCCAAAAGCGCTTGTCGCGGTGAGTCTGGTAGACCGCACTTTCCGGGCTTACGACTGCTGCGCAGCCGAGCGGGAGCAAGCTCCCTCGCCACGGTTCGGTGAGTCAATCATTCCCGCGCAGAGCGTGGGAATGCTTCCGCGGGCGCTCTGCGTTCGGCCTTTGAATGGGGACGCGGAGCGTCCCGGGCTGCATTCCCACGCAGAGCGTGGGAACGATCATCACCCCTCAGCTGATTCCTTTGTAGTAGAGAGCTTTTGTGGCGAGGGAGCTTGCTCCCGCTGGG
>NZ_RCOB01000028.1:0-7790 GCF_004307665.1 Pseudomonas sp. Sample_16 | reverse complement strand
AAGATTAAATTCCGAAACCCCAATTGCGAAAGCAGTTGGGGTTTTGTTTTGCCTGGCGAAAAGTACCCGGGGAAATGCATGTCCGTTACAAGTTAAATAAAGTTACACGAAAGTGACTTAGCAGTTTTGGTATGGTGCAGCTCGTTTTTTACGGACTGTTTCCAAGCTTAGGGATCGGTATCTTTTTTCACAGAGTTGCTTGAGAAATGCCCGGCCCCATCCCGATCAAAGACCACGAAAAAGAATCCCGTCTGGTCAACAAAAGACTGGTGGCTTGTGCTTTTTTCGTCGTCGCGATTACCTGTGCATTGGTGGTGCGTTTGTACGTGCTGCAGGTCGTCGAATTCGACTATCACTCCACGATTTCGGAGAACAATCGCGTCCATGTCCTGCCGATCACGCCTACCCGTGGCTTGATCTATGACCGCAATGGCGTGGTGCTCGCGGACAATCGGCCCAGCTACAACCTGACCATCACCCGCGAACGCGCTACCGACGTCAATGAAGAGCTGGATGAGGTGGTCAACCTTCTGCATTTGCCCGCTGAAGACCGCACGCTGTTCGACAAGGCGATGAAACAAGCACGCCACCCGTTCGTGCCCGTAACGCTGTTCTATGAATTGAATGAAGAGCAGATCGCGGTGCTCGCGGTCAACGAGTTCCGCTTACCGGGCCTGGATGTCGAGCCGCAGTTCGTTCGACACTACCCGCTCGGCGAGCACTTCGCTCATTCGGTTGGCTACGTAGGACGTATCAACGAGAAAGAATCCAAGGCGCTGGATACGGTTGAGTATCGTGGCACCCAATCCATCGGCAAGACCGGGATCGAAAAATTCTACGAGTCGCAGCTGCACGGCCATGTCGGTTACGAGGAAGTCGAAACCAATGCCCAGGGTCGTGTCCTGCGCGTGCTCAAGCACACCGATCCGGTTCCCGGGGAAAACATTGTCCTGAGTCTCGACGTCAAGCTCCAGGAAGCCGCGGAACAAGCCTTGGGTGATCGCCGCGGCTCAGTCGTCGCACTGGATCCTTCGACCGGCGAAGTGTTGGCCATGGTCAGCAATCCAAGTTTCGATCCGAACCTGTTCGTCACCGGTATCAGCGCCAAGGAATACTCGACGCTGCGCGACTCGATCGACCGGCCGCTGTTCAACCGAGTGCTGCGCGGTCTCTACGCACCGGGCTCGACCATCAAGCCTGAAGTCGCGATCGCCGGACTCGACGCCGGCGTTGTCACGCCACAGACCCGAGTCTTTGATCCGGGTTACTACCAGCTCCCGGATTTCGATCACAAGTACCGCAACTGGAACCACAGCGGCGACGGTTGGGTGGATATGGACGCGGCGATCATGCGTTCCAACGACACCTACTTCTATGACCTGGCGCACAAGCTGGGCATCGATCGTTTGCACGACTACATGGCAATGTTTGGCCTGGGTGAGAAAGTTTCCCTGGATATGTACGAAGAGTCGTCAGGGTTGATGCCATCCCAGGCCTGGAAGCGCGCCACGCGCCGTCAGCCTTGGTTCCCGGGGGAGACGGTCATCCTCGGTATCGGCCAGGGCTACATGCAGGTCACACCACTGCAGTTGGCCCAGGCGACGGCGCTGATCGCCAACAAAGGGGTGTGGAACCGACCGCATCTGGCGATGACCGTGGACGGTGTTGCACCGGTGGACGAACACCCGATGCCAAACATTCTGCTCAAGGACCCCCGTGACTGGGAGCAGGTAAACCACGGTATGCAGATGGTCATGCACGACTCGCGCGGAATTGCACGCGCCGCAGCGGCAGGCGCGCAGTATCGCATCGCCGGCAAAAGCGGCACCGCGCAAGTGGTGGCGATCAAGCAGGGTGAGCGCTACAACCGCGAGAAGACCCGTGAGCGCAACCGCGACAATGCCTTGTTCGTCGGATTCGCCCCGGCAGAACACCCGAAGATCGTAATTTCGGTCATGATCGAAAACGGTGAGGCCGGTGGCCGGGTTGCAGGACCTGTGGTGCGGCAGATCATGGACGCATGGCTGCTCGATCAGGACGGTCATCTCAAGCCGCAATACGCTACACCCGGTAAAGCTCCCGGCGATCCCCACGTCTGATGCTGTGCCAGCTGGCGGAACACAAGCGCCCTACGGCACTTGCCATTGCCCTGACGTTAACGTAAAGATTGCTCCAGGGCGCCGATGTTTGAAGGCGCAGGGCGGATGACCCGGAGCGCTTGATGACGCTAATAAAAACAAACTCCCCCAAACTGCATCGCGAAGCCCGGCTGGCCAGGGAAAAGCTGCATCTGGAAGGCGAAGTGCCGGACGGCGTCCTGCGGGCGGAAATCGATGCTTCGTGGCGGCGCAGTCTCAGCCATGGTGTGCATTTCAATGCCAAGCATGAACTGGCACTGGAGTCGAGCACGAGCGTGGACGTGTTGCTGGCGAGCAATCGCTTGCTGATCGACGCTGCACTGCCGGCCATCGATTATCTGGCCGAGCGTCAGGGCAAGGATGGCTTGATCATCCTGGCCAATTCCGATGCCACCATTCTTGCTGTCGAAGGGCGCGCCGACCGCCTCAAGGGCAGCGGCCTGCAGGACATTTCCCTCGGTGCCTGCTGGAGTGAAGCCGCCCGGGGCACCAATGCCCTCGGCACTGCGCTGGTGGAAGCCCGGCCAACCCTGATCGATTGCGGCGAACATTACCTGGATCGCCTCAGTGACTTTTCCTGCACTTCGGTGCCCATTCATTGTCCGCAGGGTGACATCCTCGGCGTCCTTGATCTGACCCGCGAAGGCCCGCTCGGCCGCGCCCACGACAGCACCGCGTTGCTGGCCATGGCTGTCAGCCAGATCGAGAGCCGGGTGTTCAACGCCAGTTATCCGGACGAAATCGTCCTGGCATTCCACAGCCGTCGGCAATACCTCGAATCCCCTTGGCAGGGCCTGTTGGCAGTGAGCCTCGGCGGACAGATCCTTGCGGTCAGCGCGCAAGCCTGCCAGTTGTTGCATGCCGAGCGTTCGGCACTGGTAGGCCGACGTTGCGAAGAGTTTCTTGGTGTCGATGGCCTGCAATTGCTGGCACGCCTGCATCAAGGTGGCGCCGGCAGCCTGCAAACCGCCAAAGGCGAATTTTTCTACAAGACCCTGCGTGCGCCGCAACGCACGATCAATGTCAGCACTCCACCGCGTAGCGTGGCCAAAACCGCTAAACCCCAACCTCAACCTGATCTCCAGTCTTTGGCTGGCAGCAATGCCCGCTACGCCCGCGCTTTGCGCATGGCCCGACAAGGCCTGGCCAACGAGCTGCCGGTGTTGCTGCTGGGCGAAACCGGCACGGGTAAGGAAGTCATCGCCCGCGCCCTGCACATGGCCGGTGCCCGTTGCGACAAACCCTTCGTCGCGGTGAATTGTGCGGCCATCCCCGAAGGTCTGATCGAGTCCGAACTGTTCGGCTATCGCGAAGGCGCGTTTACCGGCTCGCGTCGTGGCGGCATGGTCGGTCGCTTGCAACAGGCCCATGGTGGTACGTTGTTTCTCGATGAAATCGGCGACATGCCGCTGGCCTTGCAGGCTCGGTTATTGCGGGTACTGCAAGACCGCAAGGTGGCGCCGTTGGGCGCTGGCGAAGAACAGGACATCGACATCGCGCTGATCTGCGCCACTCACCGTGACCTCAAGCGCCTGGTAGAGGAAAAGCACTTTCGCGAAGATTTGTTTTACCGGGTCAACGGCATCAGCGTCATGCTCCCCGCTTTGCGCGAGCGCGAGGATTTCGCAGGGCTGGTCAGTCGCATGTTGAACAAACTCGATGCGCCTGACGTCGTCCTGCATGACGATCTGGACCGCGTGCTCGCCGGCTACCACTGGCCGGGTAACATCCGTCAGCTGGAGATGGTTCTGCGCACCGCGCTGGCCATGCGCGAGCCGGGAGAAACAGTGCTGACCCTCGACCACCTGCCCGACAGCATGCTCGATGAATTGACCGCGACTGAACGTCCGCAAGCCGGCAGTATTCGGGAAAACGAACTGGAGATGATCCGCCAGTCCCTGGACAGCCATCAGGGCAACGTCTCGGCCGCCGCTGACGCCTTGGGTATCAGCCGCGCGACCCTTTATCGCAAGCTCAAGCAGCTGCGCTCGTGATGCAGCGCCTGATCGTTCGGCTGATCGACAGCCAGAACCCCGAGGCCCTGCAAGCGGCGTTGCGATGGCTCTACAGCTTCGTGCGTCCCCATCGACTGGCGATTGCCGGGCTACTGGGCTTGTCGGTGTGCGCCTCGGCGCTGGTACTGGTGCAGCCCTGGTTGACCAAGCTGCTGATCGACGATGGTTTGCTGGCACGCGACTTCCCGATGCTGGTGCTCATCGCCGGGTTGATGATCGTCGCCGGATTGCTGGGCACGGCGCTGTCGGGCATCAATCGCTACCTGCACACGCGTTTGTCCGGGCGCATGCTGTTTGCCCTGCGCGATGACCTGTATCGGCATTTGCAGACCCTGTCGCCGAGCTTCTACGGCCAGCGACGCATCGGCGATCTGATGTCTCGTCTTGATGGTGACGTGGCGGAGATTCAGCGCTTTGCCGTGGACTCGCTGTTCTCGGCGGTGTCCAGTGTGATCGGGCTGGTGGTGGCAGTGGCGATGCTGCTGACCTTGTCCTGGAAACTCTCGCTGCTGGCGTTGGTGCTGATTCCCCTCGATGTGCTCTGGCTACGCTGGATGCGGCGCAAGGTCGAGCGCGATGTACGGCAGCTGCGCGAACGCTCGGCGGATATGTCGTCGTTCATGGTCGAGACGTTGCCGGTGATGAAATTCATCCAGTCCGCCGGTCAGCAGCAACGTGAAGCGAGACGTCTGGAGACGCTGGGGCAGGGCTACATGAGCCAGTTGCTGCGCCTGCAAGTCACCGAGTTTTTCACCCAGGCCGTGCCGGGGACGTTGACCTCGCTGTCCCGCGCCTGTGCGTTTCTGATTGGCGGCTATTGGGTGGTGCAGGGCACCTGGCAACTCGGTGCGTTGATCGCGTTTTCGACGTATCTGGGCATGGCCGTCGGGCCCGTGCAAAGTTTGCTGGGATTGTACGTGGCGATTCAACGGATGACCGTCAGTCTTGGTCGGGTGATGGAACTGCGAGGTGAAGAGCCGACCGTGTTCACCCCGGCTGCACCGAAGCCGATGCCTGCTTCTGGCGAGCTGCGTTTCGAGGATGTGCACTTCAGCCATCCCGGTCGGCAGACTACGTTGCGCGGAATCGAGGCGCATATCCCCTACGGTTTGAAAGTTGCCCTGAGTGGTGGCTCCGGGGCCGGCAAATCGACCCTGATCGACCTGCTGCAGCGGCACCATGATCCGCAGTCGGGCCGTGTGCTGTTGGGCGAAGTCGATCTGCGTGAACTGGACCTGTTCCAACTGCGGCGACGCATCGCCGTGGTCAGTCAGGACATCGTACTGTTTCGTGGCAGCCTGGCCGACAACCTCGCTTACGCGGTGCCGGATGCCAGTCGCGAAGCGATTGCCGAAGTGGCACGGTTGGCGCAGCTCGACAGTCTGATCGCGTCCTTGCCCGAAGGTCTGGACAGTCCGCTGGGTGAGCGCGGCCAGCAATTGTCCGGGGGCCAGAAACAACGCATCGCGATTGCCCGCGCGCTGTTGCAGGACCCTCTGATCCTGGTACTCGATGAAGCCACTTGCGCGGTGGATGAAGCCACCGAACGTGAAGTGATCGAGGCCATCGACCGCTTGTTTGCCGGGCGCACGCGCATCTTGATCAGCCATCGTCCCTCAACCCTGGCCGATGCCGATTTGCGCTTTGAATTGCAAGACGGCGTGCTGGTTTCGAAAGCGGTGCTGCATGAAGCCTGAGCCTTATGAAAACTGAGTTGCGTATCGGTGTGGTGGACAGCGGACACTCGGCAGCGCAGCGGGTGCAGGTCGTGGCCGGGCGCAGGTTTTCACTGGTCGAGGACGGCCTGGCCGAAAGCGACTTGCGCGAAGATCCCTTGGGCCACGGCAGCGCAGTGATCGAAGCCATTGGGCGACGCGCACCATCGGCGCAGTTCTGCGTGGCGCAGGTGTTCGATCAGCGCGGCGTCACCAGTGCCTTGCAGATCGCCTCGGCGATTGACTGGCTAGTGACGCAGGACGTGCGCCTGATCAATCTGAGCCTCGGCTTGCGTCAGGATCGCAGCCTGTTGCGGGCGGCCTGTGCCGCAGCGGTAGCGCGTGGCGTGCTGCTTTGCGCATCCAGCCCGGCCCAGGGCGAAGGCGTGTATCCGGCGAATTACCCACAGGTGCTGCGAGTGACCGGCGATGCCCGCTGCGCCGAACTCGAATGGTCGTGGCTCAACAGCGCCCAGGCGGATTTCGCCGCGTGTGTCCACGGCACTTATCCGGGGCAGTCGGGGGCCAGTCTCGGTTGCGCGGCATTGAGCGGACACATCGCCGGATTCCTGGTGGAACAGCCCGGGGCGAGCAATGCACAAATCATCGAGTGGCTGCGGCAGAACGCTCGTTATCGTGGACCGGAAAGGCGCTTCTGAGCATGACGATGATTGTCGTTTTGGGTGCCGGGCCAGCAGGCACGGCTGTGGCGCTGGGATTACGGCGGCTGGGTCATGCCGTCACGCTGGTCAGTGAGTGGCGCCGGTTTGCGGCGCTCGAAGGTGTGTCTGTGCGGGTTCTCGACGCCTTGCGCGGCGCGGGGTTGCATCAAGCGCTGGCGAATGCTGCGTTGCCGTCACAACGGCAAGTGAACTGGAACGGTCGGCAACACGCGCAGAACATCGAGTTTTTGCTGGATCGTCCAAGCTTCGATCGCGGCCTGCGCGAAGACTTGCGTACCGCCGGTGTTTCGCTGATCGAAGGCCGGGTAATGGGCGTCCAGACGTCACCGTCCGGGCATTGCATCCAGATCGAAGGACAGGAGGCGTTGAGCGCCGATTTTCTGGTGGATGCCCGCGGGCGTCAGGCGCCCGCCCTTGGCAAGGGGATGCGCGGGCCGGAGACGGTCAGCCTGCTCAATCGCTGGCAAGGCTCGCCCGGCAAGACCGCCAGCGCCGTGGAAAGCCTGGCGGACGGTTGGGCGTGGATGGCGCGACGGGCCGACGGTCAGTGTTATTGGCAATGGACGGTGGACGTCACCAGTGCCGAGTTGCCAGGCAAAGCGATGTTGCTCGAATACTGCCGACAGCGGCGCCGGGCATCGGCAGTGGCTCGAGCATTTTTCGCCGATCAGGTTGAAGTCGATTTGCAGCTGCATGCCCGCAGCAGCACCGCGATCCTCAGCCCGCAGGTGTGTGGCGAAAACTGGATTCGCGTGGGGGATGCGGCGATGGCGGTGGACCCGCTCTCGGGCAACGGCATCTTCCAGTCCCTGTCGTCAGCGTTGCAGGCGCCGGCGGTGATCAACACGTTGTTGCACAAACCCGAGCGCGCGGCGCTGGCCAAGCGTTTTCACCAGCAGCGCGTGGAACAGTTGTTTTTGCGTTTTGCGCGGATTGGCCGGGACTTCTATGCCGATGAGCAGCGTTGGTCCGATCAGCCATTCTGGCAGGCGCGGCAGCAATGGCCGGATGCCGAGGTAGCCCATGCCGAGGCGGATTTCGCTGCGCTGAGGATTGAGCGGGCGCCGGTGTTGTGTGATGGCTTTGTCGATGAAGCCGAGGTGGTGATTACAGCGGATCAGCCGTTGGGGATCTGGCATGTGCAGGGCGTTGAACTGGCGCCGTTGGTGCGGCGATTGAAGCAAGGCGAACCTGCAGAGCAAGTGTTGGCGGGGTTGACGGTGGAGCAGGGGCGGGTGG
>NZ_RCOB01000026.1:0-8031 GCF_004307665.1 Pseudomonas sp. Sample_16 | reverse complement strand
CTGGAAGTCGGCTTTGCTGGCTGCGGTGAAGAACGCCATCTGTGGTACTCCGCTTGGGCTTGTTATTGATGGAAGCGTCGCGTGCAAAACCCCTGTCAGGGGCTACCCGTCAGCCTGTTCCTGATTCTCGGGCAGAGGAAACAGGGTGACAGGTGGGTGAAGCTGGACGAGACACTCGGGTCACATTCACCTTCCGTGAATGGGCATCTGCAAAAACGACTGGGCTGCGTGCAGCGCAATGTCTTTACGGGTGCTCATCCGTTGCGCAGCTTAACGAGTGCGGCAAGGCCCGTGCTTGCGGTGCTGCGACATATTCGGTCAACGGCACGCAGCTTGACGCCGGTGCAACGGATAACACTAGCATCCGCACAGAAAAATGACGGTTTTGCGCTCGTATTTACGGGACATACGTACCAGAAATGACCAGCAACACTTCCCTCGTTCACGACATATCCTCTGACACTCGGACGAGCATAATTGTGCGTGTGCTGGCAAAATCGCTCTCTATCGCGCCTATCACGCTCGTTCAGCCAGGAATTGCCCCATGCAAATGACAACCGCCCTCTTGATCGTCAACCCATGCGATGACGAAGAAGACAACATGGCCATGCTCTGCTGCCACAGCGAAAAGGGCGAAATGTTCCTGATGAGCCGTTATCCGGACGAGGATGAGCTGGAAATCACCCTCGATGGCGAGCCATCGACGCTGGACGGGGTAAAAGTCACCCTCAGCCCGACCCTGCTGAAGATCGAAATCGCCGCGGCGGATGCCGATGCGTTGAATGGGGATGATGTGCTGGAAATTACCTTCAATCCGGATATGGTCGATATGGCCGAGGTCGAGCTGACCTTGAAGAATATTCTGGACGGCACTGGCACCTATATCAGCCAGATTTGATGGCGTCTGGACAGGCCCAATCGCTGGCAAGCCAGCTCCCACAGGTTTTAGCGGCGTGCAGGCAATTTATGCAACGCAGCGATCACTGTGGGAGCTGGCTTGCCAGCGATGGGGCCGGAACTGCCGGTCCAACACTCCCCTGCTACAAAAAACCACCAATGCGCCCCGGTATTTCCCGCGCTTTGCACAAATGCCGTTAGTCGCCACCCCCCGCGATGGATTAAAGTAACGCCCCCAGCCCTGGCGTATGACGTATGCCCTCGGCCATCCATTTCCAGGAACAGTCATCGATGGAACATCGTGAAGCGCTGCTGGCGCTGCGAACCTTTCTTTCAACGCAGATTCTCGGCCAGGAAAAACTCATCGAGCGCTTGCTCATCGCCTTGCTTGCCGACGGCCACATGCTGGTAGAAGGCGCGCCTGGCCTGGCCAAGACCAAGGCCATCAAGGAATTGGCCGAAGGCATCGAGGCTCAGTTCCATCGCATCCAGTTCACGCCCGACCTGCTCCCTGCCGATATCACCGGAACGGAGATCTATCGCCCGGAAACCGGCAGCTTCGTGTTCCAGCAAGGCCCGATCTTCCACAATCTGGTGCTGGCGGACGAAATCAACCGTGCTCCGGCCAAGGTTCAGTCGGCGCTGCTTGAAGCCATGGCCGAGCGCCAGGTCAGTGTTGGACGCAGTACTTACGAGTTGTCGCCGCTGTTTCTGGTGATGGCCACGCAAAACCCCATCGAGCAGGAAGGCACCTATCCACTGCCTGAGGCGCAGCTCGACCGCTTCCTGATGCACGTGAAAATCGGCTTCCCGGATGCCGCCGTCGAACGCCGCATCCTGCAACAGGCCCGTGGCGAAGCGTTGAATGGTGAAACCAAACCCGAACGCCGGGTCAGCCAGCAGGCGATCTTCGCCGCACGCAAGGAAATCCTCGGCTTGTACATGGCCGACGCCGTGGAGGAATATCTGGTGCAACTGGTCATGGCCACCCGCACCCCGGCCAAATTCGACCCGGAGATGGCCGAATGGATCGCCTATGGCGCCAGCCCTCGCGGCTCGATTGCCCTCGACCGCTGCGCCCGCGCCCACGCCTGGCTTGCCGGGCGCGACTTCGTCAGCCCGGAAGACATTCAGGCGGTACTGTTCGATGTGCTGCGTCACCGCATCATTCTCTCCTTTGAAGCCGAAGCCGCTGGCATCGATCAGGACCGAGTGGTCCAGCGGATTCTCGACGTCGTAGCTGTCGCTTGAGTCCGATGAACGCCCTCCTGCCGTCTCAACCGGGCATCCGCGTCACGCTGGCCGAGCTGATCGAGATGCGCCATCGCGTGCGTGAAGTGCAGCTGTTTTCCACGCCGAGCCAACGCAGCCCGCTGATTGGCCTGCACCACTCGAAGCTGCGCGGGCGTGGGGTGGACTTCGATCAGGTGCGGGTCTATCAGGCCGGCGACGACGTGCGCACCATCGACTGGCGCGTCACCGCCCGAACGCAAGAACCACACACCAAACTGTTCCATGAAGAACGCGAGCGGCCGATTTTCATCATGGTCGAGCAAAGCCGCCGACTGTTTTTCGGCTCGGGCCTGATGTTCAAATCGGTGCTCGCCGCCCAGGCCGCAGCGCTGATCGGCTGGGCCGCACTGGGCCACAATGACCGGGTCGGCGGTCTGGTGTTCGGCGACAACGAGCACTACGAAATCAAGCCCCGCCGCAGCAAACAAAGCCTGTTGCAATTGCTCAACCGCCTGGTACGGGTCAATCAGTCGCTGCACACCGAAAGCGAGCCGGATCGCGACGCGTTCGGCATTGCCCTGCGCCGCGCCCGCGAGGTATTGCGCCCCGGCAGCCTGGCGATCGTGATTTGCGATGAGCGCGCCTTGTCGGAAAGCGCCGAACAACAGCTGAGCCTGTTGTCGCGCCATTGTGATCTGTTGCTGCTGCCTCTTTCCGACCCGCTGGATCATGCCCTGCCTGCAGCCGGGCTGCTGCGCTTTGCTGAACGCGGCGCGCAACTGGAGCTCGACACGCTCAACTTCGATCTGCGTCAGACCTACCGTGCCCAGGCTGAAAGCCGCATCGCCCGCTGGGAATTGCTCGCGCAAAAGCTGCGGGTATTGCTGATGCCCTTGAGCACCCAAAGCGAAATGGTCGAACAGCTGCGCGAATACTTGAACCCGCAGAAACCAGGAAAAGGCCGATGAACGGTCTCGATCAACTGCAACCACTGATCTCTCCGCCCCAGATCGGATTCTGGCCTCCTGCGCCGGGCTGGTGGTTCTTGCTGTTGCTGTTGCCGATCATTGGTTTCGGCGTGTGGAAGCTGCGCCGATTCATTCCCAACAAACGCCCCGTCGTGCGTGCCGAACAACCGCTGGACCCGGTACGCGTCGCCGCGCTGGCCGAACTGGCGCTGATGCCCAAGCCTTACGACGGTGCTCCGGCCGGCGCCTGGTTGCAGCAACTCAACGGCTTGCTCAAGCGTCTTTGCCGCAACCACTACCCTTACAGCCAGAGCCATACCCTCAATGGCCGCAAATGGCTGGCATTCCTCGACAACCGCTGCCCGGCTGCCGGCCTGACCCGCTGGATGGTGCTGGTCGAAGGCGCCTACAAGCCCGAATGCAAGCTCGACGACAAGGCCATCGCCGGCCTGACCCAGGCGGTTGAAACCTGGATTCGCAAACATGTTTGAGTTCGCCTGGCCGTGGATTTTTGCCCTGCTGCCCTTGCCGTGGCTGATGCGCATCGTGTTGCCGGTGGCCGACAGTGGCGAACCGGCGCTCAAAGTCAGCTTCCTCAACGACCTCGAAGGCCTGGCTGGGCGTCGCGCCCGGGCCAATCTGCCAGCCTGGCGCCAACAGGCTCCGTTCCTGCTGTTGTGGCTGATGTTGTTGACCGCCGCCGCGCGCCCGCAATGGCTCGGCGACCCGCTGCCGATTGCCGCCAGTGGCCGGGATCTGTTGGTGGCGGTCGACGTCTCCGGTTCCATGGACTACCCCGACATGCAATGGCAGGACGAGGACGTCAGCCGCCTGACGCTGGTCCAGCATTTGCTCGGCGACTTCCTGGAAAGCCGCGAGGGCGATCGGGTCGGCCTGATCCTGTTCGGCAGCCAGGCTTACCTTCAGGCCCCGCTGACCTTTGATCGGCACACGGTACGTGTCTGGCTCGACGAGGCGCGCATCGGCATTGCCGGCAAGAACACCGCCATTGGCGACGCCATTGGCCTGGCCCTCAAACGCCTGCGCCAACGGCCGGCCCAAAGCCGGGTACTGATCCTGGTCACTGACGGCGCCAACAACGGTGGCGAGATCGATCCGCTGACGGCGGCGCGACTGGCGGCCAAGGAAGGGGTGAAAATCTATCCGATCGGCATCGGCGCAGACCCGGAACAAAGCGGCACCTTGGGTTTTCTCGGCATCAACCCAAGCCTGGATCTTGATGAACCCTCCCTGATGTCCATCGCCGAAGCTACCGGCGGCCAGTATTTCCGCGCACGTGATGGCAAGGAGTTGCAGGCCATCAAGGCTACCCTCGATCAACTGGAGCCCGTGACCCAGCAACCGACCCAGGCTCGTCCGGCCCAGGCGTTGTATCACTGGCCGTTGGCGATTGCGCTGTTACTGAGCATTTTATTGGTGGCACGCGAACTCTGGCCGGACAACCCTCTTCAACGGCTGTTTACCAAGGATCTGTTTTTGCAAACGCAACTGCCTGACTGGCGCCAGCGTCTTAAACGCCTGCGCCTGCGGAGACGCCGATGAGCGCGCTCTGGCCGTATTGGTTCCGCCCAGGGTGGTTGCTGCTGTTGCCATTGCTAGGCTGGCTGCTCTGGCAGCTCTGGCACCGGCAGAAGCGCGCCGGCCGCTGGCAGATGATCCTGCCGCCGGCCTTTCACGCGGCGCTGCTCAGTGGTGGCAATGGCCGCGACAGCAAATTACCTTGGGTCGCGCTGGGTGTGGCGTGGCTACTGACGGTTTTCGCGCTGCTCGGCCCGAGCTGGTCGCGAGTAGAACAACTCAGCCAGAAACCTGCCGATCCGCTGGTGGTCATCCTTGAATTGACCCCGGAAATGCTCGCCACCGACGTCCAGCCCAACCGCCTGGAACAAGCCCGGCGCAAGCTGTTTGACCTGCTGCAGTACCGTAGCGATGCGCAGACCGCCATTGTCGTCTATGCCGGCAGCGCCCACACGCTGGTGCCGTTGTCGGACGACCTGTCGACCAGCCGCAACTTGCTGGATGCACTCAAGCCGTCGCTGATGCCGGAACCCGGCCACCGCGCTGATCTGGCGGTAGCCAAGGCCCTCGCATTGCTGGAGCAAGCAGCGCTGGGAGACGGTCGGATCCTGATGATCGGCTCATCCCTCACGGAAACCGAACGCGAAGGCATCCGCCGCGCGCTGAGTGGCAAATCAACACAATGGCTGATGATTGGCGTCGGCACCGCCGAAGGCGCGCCGATCACTCAGGAGGACGGCAGTTTTCTCAAGGACGAACAGGGCGCCATTCTGGTGCCGCATCTGGATGACCCCGGACTGAAAGCCTTTGCCAAAGATCTGGACGGGCGCTATCGCCATGCACGCCTGGGCGACGCGGATCTGCGTGCCCTCGGTTTGCTCGATGGCCCACGCAACTTGCGTAACGATGGCCAGACCTTGCGCCTGGATACTTGGGCCGATCAGGGTTATTGGCTGTTGTTGCCGCTATTGCTTCTGGCGGCTTGCGCTGGTCGCCGTGGCTGGTTGTTGTGCCTGCCGTTGTTGCTGGCACTGCCGCAGCCCAGCCAAGCCTTTGAATTCCAGGACCTGTGGTTGCGCCCCGACCAACAGGGCTTGCACTTGCTCAAGCAAAACCGCCCGGCGCAAGCCGCGCAACACTTTGCCGATCACCAATGGCAAGGCGTGGCCCTCTATGAGGCCGGTGATTACACTGGGGCCGCCCAGCGTTTCGCCGAAGGCAACGACGCCCACGCCCACTACAATCGTGGCAACGCCCTGGCTAAAAGTGGTGAACTGGAGGCGGCGCTGGATGCTTACGAACAGGCCCTCGAGCGGCAACCGGATTTGCGTCCGGCGTTGACCAACAAGGCACTGGTGGAAAGTCTGCTCAAGCAAAAGGTATCCCCGGCTGCAGCCGAACCGGACAACACCGCCAACGCAACGCCCCAGGTCAATGAGCAGGAAACACCGCCCGGCACCCAGGCTCAACCGTTGAGCAATGGCGAACCGAAAGCCACCGATCATCAGGCCAGCGATACCGAGCAACCGTCGACCCTGCCTCCGCGTCCCGGCGCCAACGAAGTCCCGGGCAGCGAGCTGGGTGACGAACAGCACACTACACCGCCCATGCGTCCGGCCAGCGACAGCATCGAAGGCGAGCAGCAACAAGCACTGGAGCAATGGCTGCGGCAGATTCCGGACGACCCGGCAGAATTGCTCAGGCGCAAATTCTGGTACGAACAGCAACAACATCAGGATCAGGGAAAAACTCGATGACCCGCTTCACCGCTTTCACCATCGCCTTGCTGGTCTGCACTTCGCAGGTCCAGGCAGCCGAGCTGGTCGCCAGTGTCGATCGCGCGCGCCTGAACTCTGGCGAGACGGTCGAGCTGACCCTGGAATCCAACGACGTCACCCAATTCGGCAAACCTGACCTGACGCCGCTGGAGCCGCTGTTCGAAGTCCGAGGCACACGCCAGGTCAACCAATTGAACACGCTCAGTGGCGACAATCGCGCGACCACCCGCTGGATTGTCACGCTGTTGCCATTGCAGAACGGCAGCGTGGAAATTCCGCCATTGACGCTCGGTGACGCGCAGAGCCAACCGATTACCGTGCAAGTGGTCGCGAGCGAAAGCCAGAACAATCCGAGCAAACAGGCCGCGGTGTTCATCGACGCCAGCCTCGATCAAACCAGCGTCTACGTGCAAGCCCAGGCGATCCTGACCTTGCGCATCTACCATTCGGTGCCGCTGTACGACGACAGCAGCTTGCCCCCGCTGCAGATTCCCGATACGCGCATCGAACAGCTCGGCGAATCGCGCACCTACGAAAAAGACATCAACGGTGTGCGCCACGGCGTTATTGAAATGCGCTACGCGATCTATCCGCAGCACAGCGGCGAACTGATCATTCCAGGGCAGATTTTCAACGCTGCCCTGGTGGACGCGCAGCCCGCCAAGGACGCCTCGACCCAAGCGCCGAAGTCGGGAAAACTCATGCGTGTCAGCTCCGGCGAACTCCTGCTGACAGTCAAGGCCAAACCCATCACCTACCCTGCCGACCTGCCGTGGCTGCCGGCGCGCAGCTTGAGCCTGAGCGAGAGCTGGAGCCCGGAGCCGGAACATGTCCAGGTCGGCGACTCGCTGACGCGCAGCCTTAAAGTCACCGCCGAAGGGCTGTCCAGCTCGCAACTGCCGCCGCTGCCGGGTACAGATGTCAGCGGTTTGCGCCGTTATCCGGATCAGCCGGTGCTCGCCAACCAGAACAGCGAACGCGGCCTGGTGGGCAGTCGCGAAGACCGTGAAGCGCTGGTTCCGTCCCGAAGCGGTTCGATCGAATTGCCGTCGGTTGAAGTGGTCTGGTGGAACACCTTTGAAGATCATCTGGAACACACCAGCCTGCCCGCCCGAACCCTGCAAGTGGCGGCCAATCCAAGCCTGATGGTCGATACACCGGCCGGCACTGCCCCGACCAATGCCACCGCCGACAGCGAAACGCTGTGGCGCTGGCAACTCAGCACGCTGATTCTGGCCTGTACCACCCTGCTCGGCTTCGGCCTGTGGTGGCGGGCGCGCTGGCAACCGGCAATCCTGCGCGCCGCGCAAACCGGCCCGAGCCCGCGCACCGTGCTCGACGACCTCAAGCGTGCCTGCCAGGCCAACGACCCCCACGCCACCCGCCAGGCCCTCGACGCCTGGGCCAGGCAACAACCGGAAACCCTGGCCGACATGGCCGCCCGCTTCGTCCCCTTGTCCGACGCCCTCGACGGTCTGAACGGCGCGCTCTACAGCGAGACCGGCCAGCATTGGCAAGGTGAAGAACTGTGGCGGGTGATTCGCACCATTCCGATAGCCGAACGGGTCCAGGACCCGGTGGCTGACAGCGGCTTGCCGCCGCTTTATCCCAAATAA
>NZ_RCOB01000166.1:2200-8085 GCF_004307665.1 Pseudomonas sp. Sample_16 | reverse complement strand
CATCGACGGCCTGCGTCATGGCCTGGTGCGCTATCGCGCGGCGTTGTTGATTGCGGCACTCGGTGCGGTGTTTTCGCCGGTGGGCATCTACTTTGCCCATCAGTTGCCGGAAAAAATCCTGATGCTCCTGTTCAGCCTGCTGATGGTCATGGTGGCCGCACGAATGCTGCGCCGTGAGCGCAAGGATCAAGGGCCAAACGATCACGGTCACGCCAACTGGGGCCAGAAAAACTGCATGCTCGACCAACAGACCGGGCGCTTTTCCTGGACCGCCAAATGCACCGCGACCCTCGCCGCGCTAGGTGCGGTGACCGGCGTTGTCTCGGGATTGCTGGGCGTAGGCGGCGGGTTCCTGATCGTGCCGGCCTTCAAGCAACTGACCGACGTGCAGATGCGCGGGATCGTTGCCACGTCGCTGATGGTGATCAGCCTGATCTCGGCCATCGGCGTGATCGGTGCTTTCCACGCCGGGGTGCGCATCGATGGCGTGGGCATCGTGTTCATCATCTCAAGCATTGTCGGCATGCTCATCGGCCGCAAACTTAGTGCGCGGGTGCCGGCGAGGGCGTTGCAGGTGGGGTTTGCCAGTATCTGCCTGGTGGTCGCCGCCTACATGCTGTTCAGCGCCAACGCCTAGCCAGTACCGGTTCCTGCGAACGCCAGTTGCGTCAGCAGGCCTAAGCCCTAAGTGGCAAGCCTCGCCGACAGGCGGTCTTACGCCGTTGTAGTCACGCGCCGCTGGCCAATCCAAAGCACCTGAAAACCAGCCCCAAGGCAGCGTATGGCGCCGCCTGTCAGGTTTCGATAATCGCCTCCGACACTTCGTCCCCCGTTTCGGAGCGCCCCATGCACAACAATAAGAAATTCACCCAGCGTTTTCTGCCAGCGTTCATTGCCAGCCTGTACGCGCTCGGCCTGACCCCAGTGGCCGAGGCAGAGATCATGCTGTACGACAAAGACCAGACCACATTTTCCACCGACGGTTACATCAACGCCTTTTACGTCAACAGCGATGTGGACCGCGCTGGCGATCAGTACGATCGTCGGCAGTCGCGGGTAAAGATGGGCTTTCTGCCCAACTACCTGGGGTTCAACATGGGCAAGCAAGTTGACGACCTCAAGCTCGGTGCCCGGGCATCGTTTTGGGTCACCATCAACGACAGTGAAACCAACGGCACCGATACCGCCATCGATGTGCGGCAGTTCTATGGAACAGTGGCCAACCCGCAGTGGGGTGAAGTGCTGATCGGCAAGGACTTCGGTCTGTTCGCCCGTTCCAACATCCTGCTCGACGAAATGCTCGCCGGTTACGGGCAGGTCAGCGATACGTTAGGGCTGGTGGATGGCGGCGGGGTCTCGTTCGGCAACATCGGTACCGGTTACCCGTACCCGTTCCCGACCTCGCAGATCACCTATCGCACTCCGGTGATGGACGGTCTGCGCGTGGCGGTCGGCATCATGGACCCGGTGGACACCAACGACAGCAGCCCGACGGGCAAGGCCTATCAGGAAAACCCGCGCACCGAGAGCGAGATCACCTATCAGTTCGACCTGGCCGGTGCAAAGATCTACAGCTGGGTCAACGGCAGTTACCAGACTTCGGACAACACCGATTCGACCGTCGAAACCGTCACCTCCAAAGGGCTCGGTTATGGCGTGCAGGCGAAGATGGGCGGCCTGTCCCTGACCGGTTCCGGTTTCCAGGCCAAGGGTATCAACCCGTTCTTTACCAACAATGCGGGTGAGCCGACCCTGCGCAACGTCGACAGCGACGGCTACTTGATGCAGGGCTCCTACAAACTGGGCAAGAACCGCCTGGCCTTGTCCTACGGCAAGACCAATGACGACGGCAACGGCGTGGTGGGCAGCGGAGCGGACTACGAGACTCGCGGCATCGCGTTGTTCCATGACGTGAACGACAACCTCAAGCTGGTGGCCGAATACAACCAGTTCGAAATCAACGGTCACGACACCGATGAACAGAACGAAGACACCGATACTTTTGCGGTGGGTGCGGTGCTGACCTGGTAACCCCGGCTGGTGGCCCTGGCCGTGCGCATCGCGGCCAGGGCCGCCAACCGTCTCATCCCATCGAAGCGGCTACCCGCTACCCAAGTAGCATTCGTCGCATCGCGCAGACTTCGTACACTCGTGCCTCATACACGCGCCTGCCGGAGGCGATGATGCAGCAGAGCGAAGGGGTCGTCAGTGCAATGTCCCAGGCCACCGATGCCTTTCAGGTGGCGCAGGAGCTGGCGCGGCAGTTGTTGCATCCGCACCTGGGGTTCGTGCTGTTTTTCTGTTCAGCCGAGTACGACTTGCAGGCGTTAGGCAAGGCCTTGCAGCAAAGCTTCGGTGGCATTCGGCTGGCGGGTTGCACCAGCGCCGGAGAAATCACGCCGCTGGGCTACGGACGCAATTGCGTGACGGCGGTGGGCTTCGATCATCGGCATTTTTCAATCGCGGTGGAGCTGATCGATCAGATGGAGCACTTCAGCCTGATCGACGCCCAGCAAATGGTCGAGCGCCTGGTCAGTGGCTGTCGCAGCAATACCCTGGCGCCGATCAAGGGCAACAGTTTTGCCCTGACCCTGCTTGATGGACTGTCCAGCCGTGAAGAAATGGTCCTGGCGGCGCTGAGCGCGGCCTTGGGCGACATTCCGCATTTTGGTGGTTCGGCCGGCGACGATAACTACCTGACGCATACCCATGTGTACTTCGATGGCGAGTTTTACAGTGGCGCCGCCGTGGTGGTACTGGTCAATACCTGGCTGGATTTCGAAGTATTCACCACCCACCACGTAATGCCGCGCGCCGAGAAGTTGGTGGTCACGGGGGCCGACAATGCCTTGCGCCGGGTGTTCGAACTGAATGCCGAACCGGCCGCCGCCGAGTATGCCCGGCATATCGGCGTGCCGGTGGCGCAACTCGATCACCGGGTCTTCGCCGCACACCCGCTGGCCGTGCGCATCAATGATCAGTACTACGTGCGGGCCATCCAGCAGGTGCATCCGGACCTGAGCCTGAGTTTCTACTGCGCCGTGGAAAACGGCATCGTTCTGACCGCCATGACCCCAGGCCCGATGCTGCCGAACCTGCAAAATCTGTTCGAGGGCTTGCAGGCGCGCCTGGGGGAGTTGCTGTTGACCATCGGGTGCGACTGTTTCCTGCGACGCCTGGAGCTCGAAGACGATGGCAGCCTTGAACAGATCGGCAGTTTTTTGCGTGAGCAACGGGTGATGGGTTTCAACACCTATGGAGAACAGTTCAATGGCATGCACATCAACCAGACCTTCACCGGCGTTGCCATTGCCCGCGGCCGTGCCCCAGGACATCGCTGAACTGCAGGCCGAACTCGCCAGGCTGCGTCTTGAAAACCACAAACTGCAACGCATCAATGGTGCGCTGATCGAGCGGGTCGAATCCGGGGTGACTCGCGGCAATGATCCGTACGCGGCCTTCCAGCATTCGGTCGTGCTGGCCGAGCAAGTGCGCGAGCGCACCGATGCGCTGAACCAGGCCATGGCCGAACTCAAGGCCGGCAATCATCTGCTCAGCGAAGCCCGCCTGCGTGCGGAAACGGCGCACCAACACCTGATCGATGCCATCGAAAGCATTTCCGACGCATTTGTGCTGTTCGACGCCGAGCAGCGCATTGTGCTGTTCAACAGTCGTTTCAAGGCGTTCTGGAGCAAGAGCCGAGTACGAATCAACGCTGGCATGCGCCTGAGCGAGGTCAAGCGCCTGATGATGAGCAACGGCCTGTTCACCGAAGAGCCTCGCGGGCATGCCGATGAAAACCTGCTGTATCGCCTGCAGAACGGGCGCTGGCTGCAAGTCAGCGAGCGGCCGACCCAGGAAGGCGGGCGGGTGATTCTGTTCATCGACATCACCGACGTCAAACTCAGCGAAACCATGCGCCGCGAACAGGCGGTCGCGCAGAAGTCGCATCTATTGCAGCGCGCGGTCGACAACCTCTCGCAAGGGGTGGCGATGGTCAGCGCCGAGGGCATTCTGGAGTTATGGAACCGGCGTTTCCTGGAATTGAGCGGGCTGGCACCGGTAGCTGCCCACCGGCCGTTTGCCGAGGTGATTGGCGACAGCGAGTTGACCCTGCTGACCCCGTTCAGCCGCGATGGCAACGGTCGCCCGATACGCGAATGCGAACAGCGTTTATACGACGGCCGGGTCCTGGAAATCCGCACCCATCCATTGCCGACAGGCGGCTTCGTCAACACCTTTACCGACATCACCGAACGCTATCAGCACGCCGAGGCCCTGAGTGAAAGCGAGCGCTGGATCCGCCTGATCACCGATCACGTGCCGGCATTGATCGCCTACCTCAATGCCGACCTGGTCTACGAGTTCACCAACAAGGTCTACGAAGAATGGTATTGCTGGCCGCGGGGCGTAATGCTCGGCCAGAGCTTGCGCGAAGTGCACAGTGAACAGCATTACCAGCGCCTGGAATCCTACGTGGCCAGGGCATTGGCGGGGGAGAGCGTGACCTTCGAGTTTGCTGAAACCAACGTCAACAACCAGGAGCGCTACATGCTGCGTTCCTATGTGCCTAACCGTTTGGCCAATGGAGAGGTGGTAGGGATTTTCGTGCTGATTCGCGATATCACAGAGCGCCGCCGCACGGCCGAGGCGCTGCATCAGGCCTATCAGAACCTTGAGCAGCGAGTACGCGAGCGCACGGCGGAATTGACCACTCTCAACGATCAATTGTTGCGCGAGATCGGGGAGCGGCGCCTGGTCGAGTCACGCTTGCGCGAGGCCAAGCAGGAAGCCGAACAGGCCAACCTGTCGAAAACCAAGTTCCTCGCTGCGGTCAGTCACGACCTGCTGCAACCATTGAACGCCGCACGCCTGTTCACCAGCGCCTTGCTGGAACGGCGCGAGCCGATGGCCAGCGAGATTCTGGTGCGCAACGTGAGCAATTCCCTGGAAGACGTTGAGAATCTGCTCGGAACCCTGGTGGATATTTCCAAACTCGATGCGGGGGTGATCAAGGCTGACATCGCGCCGTTCGCCCTCAGTGAATTGCTGGACAACCTGGCCGCCGAGTACACCCAAGTGGCACTCAGTGAAGGCCTGCAACTGCGCTACATCGGCTGTTCGGCGTTGGTGCGCAGCGACATTCAGTTGCTGGCGCGCATTCTGCGTAACCTGCTGAGCAATGCGATTCGCTACACCAGCAAAGGTCGTGTGGTGCTCGGTTGTCGCCGTCATCGGCAGCGCCTGACGATCGAGGTCTGGGACAGCGGCATGGGCATTGCCGAGCATCGTCTGGAGGAGATTTTCCAGGAGTTCAAGCGCGGTGATGTGCAGCGCCCGGACCAGGATCGCGGTCTGGGCCTGGGTCTGGCGATTGTCGAGAAAATTGCCGGCATCCTCAGCCATCGCATTCAGGTGCGTTCATGGCCTGGCCAGGGCTCGATGTTCTCGGTCGAAGTGCCAATCAGCGCCACCGCGCCTGCAGCATTGCCGACGTTGCAGATGAGCGAGCCGATGCTTGAGCGCCTGCGGGGGGCTCGGATATGGGTGCTGGACAACGATGCGACCATTTGCGCCGGCATGCGCACGTTGCTGGAAGGGTGGGGATGTCGAGTGGTAACGGCGTTGTCGGAACACGACCTCGCGCGGCAAACGGACAACTACCACGCCGAGGCCGACCTGCTGATTGCTGATTATCACCTGGACAACGAACTGAACGGCGTCGACGCCGTGGCGCGCATCAATGCCGGTCGTAAGTCAGCGATCCCGGCGATGATGATCACCGCCAACTACAGCAATGAACTCAAGCAGCAGATCCGCGAACTGGGTCACACGCTGATGCACAAACCGGTGCGGCCGATGAAGCTGAAGACGGCGATGAGTCA
>NZ_RCOB01000166.1:0-2100 GCF_004307665.1 Pseudomonas sp. Sample_16 | reverse complement strand
GGCAAGCCAGCTCCCACAGTGGATGTGTGCTGTTCACAAAACCCTGTGGGAGTCACTTGCTCGCAAGGCCATGAGCCTGTCGGTGTTTGTGAGGGCCTCATCGCTGGCAAGCCAGCTCCCACAGTGGATGTGTGCTGTTCACAAAACCCTGTGGGAGTCATTTGCTCGCAAGGCCATGAGCCTGCCGGTGTTTGTGAGGGCCTCATCGCTGGCAAGCCAGCTCCCACAGTGGATGTGTGCTGTTCACAAAACCCTGTGGGAGTCACTTGCTCGCAAGGCCATGAGCCTGTCGGTGTTTGTGAGGGCCTCATCGCCGGCAAGCCAGCTCCCACAGTGGATGTGTGCTGTTCACAAAACCCTGTGGGAGCTGGCTTGCCAGCGATGGAAGCGACGCGATCTTCTGTTTCAACGCCGCAGGTAAGAGCCGAAATCAATATCCCCGGCACTCAGGATCGCCTGCACTCGATTGTGCACGTTGAGCTTGCGCAGGATTGCCGAGACATGGGCCTTGACCGTGGTTTCGGCAATTTCCAGGGTGTAGGCGATCTGCTTGTTCGACTCGCCCTTGGTCATCCGTTCCAGCACTTGGAGTTGCTTGCGGGTCAGGGCTTGCAGCAGTTCGGGCGGGAACGCCGGGGTGTCGTTCATCCGCCGGTGGGTGCTGCTTTTGGCAGTGCGGATGATGTCTGGAGGCAGGTAGACATTGCCATTGAGAATTTGCTGGATGGCGTCGGTCATCTGGGCACGCGGTGACGACTTGGTGATGAAACCCACCGCCCCATAAGTGATGGCTTGCAGGACAATCTGCTTGTCCTGCTCGGCGGAAACGATCACCACTGGAATGGTCGGTGCTTCGTTACGCAGGTTGATCAGGCCATTGAGCCCATGCATGCCGGGCATGTTCAAATCGAGCAGAATCAGGTCGAGGTCGTCATGTTCCTGGGTCAGGGCCAAGGCGCTGTCCAGGTCAGCGGTTTCCATCACTTCGCTGCCGGCAAAACCGTCGCTGATGACGTTGTGAATGGCTTCGCGAAACAGCGGGTGATCGTCGGCAATCAGGATTTTGTACATGGCCTTTCACCTCATTATTTTGATTATGGTGTGGCAATAACACGCAGGCGTAAAGCTCAGGGAAAGGGCTCCGGGCGGGCAGGCGACACTGGCAGACTGGCCGCTTGCCAAGCGTCCAGGCCATCGCGATACCAATACAACGTCTTATAGCCCATGGCGCCCGCACGCTTGACCGCGTTCCAGCTCAACCAGCAGTCAGAGCGGCAATAGAAGACCAGCGGTTGCGTCGGGTCGCCGGCGGTCAGCTTTTTCAGGTGGGCGGCGAAATAATCCTGCCATTGCGGCGTCAGTTCACCGTCGCCGGTATTGGCCAGCCAATGGCTGCCGGGCAGGTTTTCGTGGGGCGTGTCTTCGATGAACCGGCCTTGCAGCCATTGCCGCCGGTAGACGTCGATCAGCAGCGGGCGCGGCTGTTGTTCAAGCAACAATTGCAGGGCAGGGGTGTCGACGATGGTTGCGCCTGGTAACTGGGTCGGCGTCGGGCTTCGATACAGGTCGATGCGATAGCCGTCGGCAGAGAACAGTCGGGTATCGGCCTGCGCGACACCCAGTACGAGGCTCAGCGACAGGGCGGCGAGGCAAGGGCGCAGCAGACAGCGTCGGACACGCGGCATGGGATTGAGTCCTTATAGTTATGGCCTCATTACATGCCAGTCGGGGGACGTTGGGAATGCGACGATAGACAGGGAAACCAGTACTAAAGTAGTAATTTCCCCTGTTGAAGCTCAATTGTGGGAGCGATGTGCTGTCACCCGGCCTTGCGCAAGGCTGCATGCTGTGGGTTGAAGGTCAGTACGGCGAACAACGCAAACAGCAGCGTCAGACCCATGCACACCGCCAGCGCCAGTGGATTGAACCGTTCATACAGGGCGAACCGTACCAGCTCCACGGCATGGCTGAACGGATTCACCGCACACAGCCAATACAGCCATTCGCTGGCCTCGCGCATTTTCCACAGCGGGTACAGCGCCGACGACAGGAAAAACATCGGGAAAATCACGAAATTCATCACCCCGGCAAAGTTCTCCA